>CALCNS010000047.1 GCA_937897315.1 uncultured Bacillota bacterium | reverse complement strand
GGAGCTGGCTAGGCGAGACGAATTAACCCATCTGTACAATCGGCGCTATTTTTTAGAGACGTTGCAACATCGCATAGAAAACCTCCAGGAAAAGGTACAGATTGCCATTTTATTTTTAGACCTCGATCGATTCAAGACGATTAATGATACGTTTGGACATGATTTTGGAGATCGTGTCTTAATTGAAATCGCCCGACGATTATCTCGATGCTGCCCGGAAAATGCTTTTTTAGCACGTTTATCCGGAGATGAGTTTATTTGCCTTCTGGAGAGTGAGGACGCCAAAAAACAAGCTGTTGAATTTGCCGAGAATATGTTAATACAGTGTTGTGAAGGATTGGTCATGGACGACCAACCATTGCAGATAACCGGGAGCATTGGCCTTTCGGTGTATCCAGAGGATGCATCAACCATGGATCAACTTTTGAAAAAAGCCGATATGGCCATGTACCGGGTTAAGAAACAGGGGACTTCAAAAAGGATCGCCATGAACGCGGACGAGTCCAAGGGGGGTTCGTGCCAACCTCAATAAATTCTATGTGGATTCTTCAAGGAGGTAACGCGTAAAACACCCGGTTCGGTTTATTTGTACATCTGGCAGAAGGAGTGTTTCGATTCTTGATACATCAAATCAGTAAACAGCAAGCACGTCGTTTTTTACTTCATCGACAGGGGCTCTTAGGTCAAACTCCTTTTATTGGCAAAGAGGGGATTGTTCAGTTTGTACGAAAGAGCGGATGTTTGCAATTTGATCCCATAGATATCTGCGGGAAGAGCCCTGAGTTAAGTTTGTTTTCCCGAGTAGAAGGATTTCAAAAAAACATGCTCGACCAGTTGTTGTATGAGGACCGCCGGCTCATCGATTATTTTGATAAGAATTTAGCCATTATTCCAACAGAAGATTGGCCGTGTTTCGAACGAACGAGAAATCGATATCGCACTAGGGTGCGAAGCGAAGAGCAGATTGAAAAAGTAGCAGAGAAAATTCGCGAAGAGTTACGAGTAAAAGGACCTCTCTCTTCCAATGAAGTGGAGCAGAAAGGAAAGGTAGATTGGTACTGGAGTAAGACCAGCTTAGCCAGAGCGGCATTGGAAACCCTATATTTTCGCGGAGAATTGATTGTGCATCATAAGCAAGGTACGGTCAAGAGCTATGATTTTGCCGAACATCATCTGCCAAAGAGGCTATTACAACAAGCAGATCCCAATGTGACGGAAGAGCAGTACCATGCGTGGGGTGTTTTGCGTCGGATTGGAGCGGTTGGATTTTTGTGGAAGAAGGCCTCGGATGCTTGGTTGGGTTTAGTGGGGTTCAAGGCTGCACAAAGAGAAGCCGCTTTTCGTCAATTAGACGCAGCAGGGCAAATCACTGCTCTTGAAATCGAAGGCGTAAGAGACAAAGTCTATTGTCTTAGTAAAGAATTACCTCTCTTGGAGGAAGCGAAAGAAAGATCTTGTCCAGACATGTTGCGGTTTTTGGCTCCACTGGACTGTTTCTTATGGGACCGAAAACTCATACAAGCATTATTTGGGTATTCTTATACCTGGGAAATATACAAAAAACCGGAACAACGCGAATTTGGGTATTATGTGTTACCCATCTTGTATGGTGAGCAATTCGTGGGGAGAATTGAACCGGTTTGTCGACGCAAGCAAGGTTTCATGGAAGTCAAGGGTTTGTGGTGGGAACCTGACGTTGTCGTACATGCAGACTTGAAACAAGCCCTTCGAAGTGAACTGCAAAGACTAGCAGAATGGAATCAATGCAAGTGGTTGGATACGCTTTAATGAAAAATCGATACAGCGTTTTGCTGTATCGATTTTTGTTAAAACCTCATGGTTGCGCAACAAGCAGCATTCTCCAAATCGATGACCTGTTCATGACGTATGAACCGAAGAATTTCAAACGTAGTTTGATGAAGCTTCTCTTGTTGTTTTAAAAATTGCCTGACACGGATGCTGTCGTCACGAATATAAGGTTGTTCCAGCAAACAACGTTGACGTAATTGCTTTTCCAATTTTCCCTGGCGAATTCGGGCGAGAACTTGATCGGGTTTCCCCTGATAAGTGGGATCCAGCGTCATCTCATGGTCGATTTCGTGCTGTATGGCTTCCAGTTCTTGAGAAGAAAGCTCTTCTTGACGTATCACCGCAGGAGACATCGAGGCTATTTGCAAGGCCAGCTCTTTGGCAACAAATTGATTCACATCCTTTGTTGCCTGGTTTTCCATTAAGGTTAATACGACACCGATTCTCCCTTTCAAATGCATGTAAGCATAGGGAAACGCACCTTCTATCACCTGTACGTCTTGAAGAACAATATTTTCACGAAACATCATAATCATTTTTTGTAAAACATCTTGAACAGAGGAATTTGGCTGTTCCGTCGGCATTTGCATGAGCTGAGAAACATTCGTTACGGAGGGGTGGCCAGCAGCGCGTGCGATGACCCCTGATAATTCCAGGAATTTGGGGTTCGCTGCCACAAAGGGAGTTTCACAGCGAACATGGAGCAAAATGGCCCTTCCTTGAACCACTTCGGCATAGGACACCCCGCTTTCGACTGCGCGCTCTGCCTTCTTCTGGACCAGTTGAAAACCTTTTTCCATGAGCAGAGACATCGCTCGAGTGGTGTCTCCTTCGGCTTTGAGCAAGGCCGACTTACACTCCATGATTCCTGCACCGGTTTCGGCTCGTAATCGTTGTATTTTTTCTAGCATGATTTCATGCCTCCTTTTCATTTTGTAAAGCGATGTATTGTTCCATAGCTTGGTCAAGCCAATGAAGCTCGTTTTGGTAGAATGACAGTATGTGTTCATCCAAACGCTGTTGAATGAAGTCCACATGAGACAGATCTGGGTTCGCTGACTTACGTTTTATTCGCTCTTTCTCAAAGAGCCACTGTTCTATTAGTTGAGAGTGATACCGCTTTAATAGCGTTATCCCTTCATCCTTCGGTAGCAAATCGATTTGTGACCATAATAAGAGGAATCGATTGCGATATTCAGGCAATGGTATTTCTTCGGGTTGAAGTCCCGTTTGGAGTTGCCGTAAACCCTCTTCGGTCAGATGATAGATTTTTTTAGAAGGACCACTTTCTTGATGAATCACTTCACAGGATAACGCTCCTTCTCGGCATAAAGCGAGCAGAGCCGTGTAGATTTGATTATTATTACCCGACCAAAGCTGGTGGGGAGAATCTTGCATGGCTTTCTTCAAATCATATCCGGACATGGATTTTGCCCGTAGCAAACCTAAGATTGCAAAATGGATGTTCATTTGTATCAACCTCCTTAACATATGTTAATAATAACATATGTTCTGTTCTTGTCAAGAGTACTTATTATTCAGATGGTATTTGCTTACGAAGGAAATTGCAGGTGCTTTGGTGAACACAAAAAGAAGATTTATGAGAGGAAGGAGAATCACCTTGGGTAATGTTTGGTTCGCCTTTTTATTAACGGTTTTTGCAGGTCTCTCTACAGGCATAGGCAGTTTAATTGCACTCTTTACCAAGAAAGTCAACAATCATATCTTGGCCATTAGTTTGGGTTTTTCTGCCGGAGTCATGATTTATGTCTCTATGGTAGAAATTTTCTTCAAAGCCAAGGATTCTTTATCGGCGGCCTATGGAGATCAAATGGGTTTTTTGGTTACGAACATTGCTTTTTTTGCTGGAATGCTCATCATCGGTTTGATTGATAAGATTTTACCGAGTGAGCAGAACCCCCATGATTTCAACCAATCCTCTCATGTGCATGACGAGGAGGGAAAACAAGTTCTCGTCGATGGCGTCAAGCAGCGTGAAGATCATTCGAAGCTCATGAGAACAGGGGTTTTCACCGCTTTAGCGATTGCCATTCATAACTTTCCGGAAGGTTTGGCCACGTTTGTCTCGGCGTTACAAGATCCTACCATAGCTATTCCCATTGTCGTAGCCATTGCGATTCATAATATTCCCGAAGGTATGGCGGTATCCTACCCGATATACTATGCAACGGGAGATAAGAAGAAGGCGTTCCTGTATTCATTTTTATCGGGTTTGTCAGAGCCCATAGGAGCCATTATTGGGTATTTGGTTTTAATGCCCTTCATGAATGATGTGGTTTATGGAATTCTCTTCGGTATCGTGGCAGGTATCATGGTGTATATTTCCATTGATGAGTTATTGCCCTCTGCCCAAGAGTATGGAGAACACCATTTCAGTATTTATGGTATGATTGCCGGTATGATTGTGATGGCAATTAGCCTATGGCTATTTAAGTAATAAAATCACACCCATCCATCGCTATACACAGCAATGGATGGGTGCTTTTTATAAAAACGTCGCAAATTTGGAACAGCAACCGTTTTCAGAATCGAGTATAGTAAGGTTGCTCGAGCAGAAAGGCTAGGTGGTGAATTTGAATTATCGAATCGATATCGAGAACAGCATACGATTTATTGAACAGCATCTCAGAGAAGATGTAACTGCAGAACAAATCGCCGCCGAGGCCGGTTACTCCCTTTTCCATTTTTGCCGTGTTTTCCAAATCGTGACAGATGTGACTGTAATGGATTATGTACGCAAACGACGCCTGTCTTTAGCGGCAATCAAGCTGAGTGAAGAGGGCAAAATCATTGATGTGGCTCTGGAATTTGGATTTGAAACGCCAAGCGGATTTGCGAAAGCGTTTCGAAAAGAGTTTGGACTCAGCCCAAGCCAATACATTCGCAAGTCACAGCAATGGAAACGATGGTCCACACAAGAGATTTCAATTCAAAAAACAGGAGGAACTATGATTCAACCAAAAATAATCAACAGACCCGCCTTTCAAGTCGCGGGGTTTGGTATTCAAACCAACATCACAGATGGCTCTTATACCAAAGATATTGCCGTTTTCTGGACCCACTATGATACCTATTCCTGGGAAAAACAAATGTATGATGTGCTTCAACCACCCAAACACGGGGAAGTGGGTATCATCTTACCAGAATCGCGACAAAGTGGTACACTGACCTATATTTTAGGTGTCATTGTGGAGGATTTCAGCAAAGTTTTGCCGGAAATGCGCACCGTAGAAGTACCAGCAGCAAAGTACGCCGTATTCACTACCCCACCGGTGGATCTTACTCAAGGAGGATATCATGGGGAAGCCAATACAGTGGATTTTCCACAGTCGATTCGCAATACCTGGAAATATATCTTTGAAGTTTGGCTTCCTCAATCGGGATATGCGTTTGATGAAAGTACGATCGATTTTGCGGTCTGCGATGAACGTTGCCATTTTCGCCCGGATGCTGTGATGGAGATATGGATTCCCAT
>CALCNS010000046.1 GCA_937897315.1 uncultured Bacillota bacterium | reverse complement strand
AATAATACGAAAACTCGAGAAGGATAAAGTCTTACGCTTATAGAAATATCCTGCTCATAAAACAATAAACAGAAGAAGGTATGTCTATGAGCGATCCCATAAAAGTTTCCGATTCACCGGAAACTGAGGTTTCAAAATCATCACACAAAGGAAGAGACAAATTTAACCAAGCGTTTCTACAAAAAGAATCTTTAACCAAAGCAGAAGCCAATAAGGAAGTCTTAAAGCTTGCCACTCCTGCTCTGGCCGAACAAATCATGATGGCATTAATCGGTATGGCTGATATGATCATGGTCAGTCGCATTGGACCGGCTGCGATTGCTGCTGTCGGTTTGACGAATCAGCCCATGATGTTTGCCATGGCCATTTTTATGGCCCTTAATGTTGGAACAACCGCTGTCGTTGCTCGTCATGTTGGCGCGAACGAAAGTGATGCTGCCAATGAAACCGCCAGACAATCTCTTATCTTGGTAGGAGTATTAGGTCTTATCATGGGTGCCGTTATGTTTTTTGCAGCAGAACAAATATTACTGTTTATGGGTGCTGAAGCCGATACCATGGTTTATGCAGTCAAATACTTTAAGATTGTTGCAGTCAGTATGGTTTTCAATACCATTCAAATGAGTGTAAATTCCATGGTGCGTGGTGCAGGAGATACGAAATCTCCTATGTATAACAACATGGCTGTGAACATCATCAACTTGGTTGGGAATTTTCTTTTAATCAACGGCATCTTGTTTTTCCCCAAAATGGGTGTGACCGGAGCTGCCGTTGCCACCGCATTTTCCCGCTTTGTGGGTAGTATCATGGCTTTGAGTTTGGTCTTGATTCCTGGAAAGAGAATCACAGTAAACCTCAGAGAGAAATTCCGGTTTAACTGGGATATAGCAGCCAGAGTTGCTAAGATTGGTTTCCCGGCTGCCATTGAGCAATTTATTATGCGGGGTGGTATGGTTATTTTTACTCGAACCATATCTGGGTTAGGCACGGTAACATATGCTGCTCATCAAGTGGCTCTGAATATTACTAGCTTATCCTTTACCACCGGTCAAGGTTTTGCCATGTCTGCAACCTCATTGGTAGGGCGTCCCTTGGGAGCAAAAAAACCGGATATGGCTGAAATGCTGGCCAATGCGGCGCATAAACTTGCGATGATGGTCTCTGGTTTGTGTAGCCGTCATTCTATTCTTTTTTGGCAGACAAGTCGCCTTTCTTTATTCCAATGATATTGCTGTTTTAACTCAAGCAGCAATTGCTCTAAAAATCATTGCCCTTGTACAACCTTCACAATCCACTCAATTTGTGCTGGCCGGTGCACTGCGAGGTGCCGGAGATACCAAATGGCCTTTATACTCCACCTTGGTGGGAGTCTGGGGATTCCGTGTCGTGTTGTCGTATCTCTTTGTTCAGGTTTTAGGGTATGGACTGGTTGGAGCATGGGTGGCAATGGCAGTCGACCAATTTGCCCGTTCCTCCATTATTCTTTACCGCTTCCGTAGTAATAAGTGGAAACATGTGAGAGTTTAGACGCAAACGGATTTCAGAAAGCCGGAGGATATCCGGCTTTTTTCCGTTACATTGCATCCGAAAGGATAATCTAGTGTATAAGGCGAATCATGTAGCATTCATCGGATAAGGAAGGAACATTTATGAAAAATCAAATCAATGAACCCACAACGAGAGAAAAAGCAGTCTTGGTCGCTTTGGAACTCCCCGGTGATACCTGGGCACCGGAAGATTCTTTGAAAGAATTGACTGCATTGGTTGACACAGCCGGTGGGGAAGTCATACAAACCTTTCAACAAAAACGTCCTCATCCTGACAGTGCTTTTTACGTCGGAAAAGGCAAAGCAGAGGAGATTGGGCGTTATTGTAATGAAGTCGGTGCAGACTTGCTCGTTTTTAACGACAGCTTAAGCCCTTCTCAGTTGCGAAATATAAGTGAGCAAACAGACTGCCGAGTACTGGATCGCAACCAGTTGATTCTCGATATCTTTGCTCAACGAGCGAATAGTGCAGAAGGAAAGCTCCAAGTGGAACTGGCACAATTAAAGTATACCCTGCCACGCTTATCGGGGATGGGTAAAAGCTTATCCCGTTTAGGTGGAGGAATAGGTACCCGGGGTCCCGGGGAAAGCAAGTTAGAACAAGATCGACGCCATATCCGAAATCGGATTGATTTATTAGAAACCGCCATTGATGAGGTTGGTAAACGACGACTGGTTACTAAGGGTTCTCGTCAACGGAGTGGTATCCCTGTTGTTGCTTTAGTAGGCTATACAAATGCAGGTAAAAGCAGTCTGTTGAATTGGATTTGTAATGCAGACGAATTTGCCGAAGATAAGTTATTTGCCACCTTGGATTCGGTTACTCGAGTCTTTCAGTTGAGTAACAAGCGCGAGATTCTCATGTCTGATACCGTAGGTTTCATTCATAAGCTTCCGCATACTTTGGTTGCTGCATTCCGTTCTACTTTGGATGAACTGAAAGATGCCGATTTGCTTTTACATGTCATTGATATCAGTGATTCGAACTACGAAGAACAAATTCAGACCACAGTAAGTTTGTTGGAAGAGTTGGAAATCCAGCAACCGATCATTCGTGTCTTTAATAAAATAGATGCTTTATTTCAACCCGGAATCTTGCAACGTGCTTTGACTTCACATAGCAACGCGGTCGCCATCTCTGTGAAGAATAACATCGGTCGTGAAGCGCTACTACAAGCCATTGAGGAACATTTTTCTCAAGACAGAGTGGTGTATCGTTTAGAAGTTCCTTATGATAAGGGCGAATTAATGAAAACGATTTATCAGCAAACCACGGTTCTGGAGCGAGCTGAGGATGAGAACGGTGTGACTTTCTTATTGGAGAGCAAACCGGAAGTGAAACAAATTCTGCTTGCAAAACTAGATAACAAAAGAGGAACTCCAAATGAGTGAGATTATATCCTGGATTAAGGATGGAGAACAGACCCTCCGTTCACATTTTGAATATTTAGATGAAATTGCGTTACAGAATCAGCGCAAAGTCCTAAGCGCTTTCCGAAAGTATCAGGTTTCTGATTATCATCTACATTCTGCTACCGGTTACGGTTACGGAAATGCCGGAAGAGAGACGTTGGATCAAGTATATGCAGAAATCTTTCATACCGAGTCTGCGTTGGTTCGTGGTCAATTCCTTTCGGGAACACATGCCATAGGGACTGCTTTATTTGCTTGCTTAAGACCAGGGGATGTTTTGCTTTCTGCCACGGGGTTACCTTACGATACCATGCGTCAAGTCATTGGAATCGCCGGAGAGGCCATAGGCAATTTAACCGAATTTGGAGTCACTTATCAGCAAATAGATCTCACTGTAGAGGGGAGAATCGACCTCGATGCTTTGGATCAGGCTCTACAGCATCCCATAAAAGTGATTCTCATACAACGTTCCAGAGGATATGAGTGGCGCAGTGCTCTGACCATCTCACAAATTAAAGAAGCCATAGAGCGAATACGAATGCATCAGCCACAAGCAATCGTCGTTGTGGACAATTGTTATGGTGAATTTACCGATATTGTAGAGCCAACTGATGTGGGAGCTGATTTGGTAGCCGGTTCTTTGATTAAAAATCCGGGTGGAGGGATTGCCCCCGGAGGAGGATACATTGTTGGGAAAGCTGCATGTGTAGAGGCGGCTGCAGCCCGTTTTGCGATGCCGGGCATTGGATTGGAAATGGGTTCTTCCTTTGGAGACAGCCAGCGTCTAATGTTTCAAGGATTATTCTTAGCACCGCACACTGTCATTCAGTCTATAAAAGGCATGCATTTGTTGGCTTTTGTGATGAATAAGTTGGGATACACTGTCTCACCTCACTGGTCAGAAACTCGTAACGACATCATTCAAGCGATTCGTTTTCCCGAATCTACTGCGTTAATCGAATTCTGCCGAGCGGTTCAACGAGTATCGCCGGTGGACTCCCATTTGTTGTTAGAACCTTGGGATATGCCAGGTTATCAACATCAGGTCATTATGGCAGCAGGTGCCTTTATACAAGGTTCTTCGATAGAATTGAGTGCAGATGCTCCTATGCGTGAGCCATACACCGTGTATGTTCAAGGAGGGCTTACCTTGGAGCACGTTAAATTAGCCATCGAGGAAATCGGAGAAACCTTGTTGTCACATTTGTAAACAAATTGACATATAAAACCAACATCTTGAGCAGGAATCCGCTGTTCTACTGCGAATAAAGTAGTAAAAAGGAGGTCGGGGAAAATGAGTCCTATTTCAAATGAAACCATGCGTTTTCGAGGCATGGATAATGATGAGAAGAGCATACATCGTATTTTGGCAGAGGTGGATGCCGCTTTGACGGAGAAAAACTATAATCCCATTGACCAAATTGTTGGTTACATTTTATCGGGTGACCCTGCATACATAACCAGTCATAAAGGAGCCCGAAACTTAATTCGTACCGTCAATCGCGACGAAGTCTTGGAAGAATTGGTTCGTTTTTATTTAAAGCACAAACCTCAAGAAGCAAAGGAGTCCTAAATGATCTCTGAAACCAGATGGATGGGATTAGATGTAGGCAGTCACACCATCGGTGTGGCTGTTTCCGATTTATTAGGTATTACAGCACAAGGTGTAGAAGTGATTCGACGAAAGAGCATAGAACAAGACTTTTTGCGTTTGCAGGAATTAATCCATATTCATTCAGTCGTCGGTTTTGTGGTTGGCTTACCTAAGAACATGAACAATACCATCGGTCCACAAGGGGAGTTCAGCATCGCTTTTGCTAAAGAGTTAGAAAACCGTTTTCACTTGCCGGTGATACTTTGGGATGAACGTCTGACTTCAAAGAGCGCAGAACAAGTGCTTCTCTCGGCAAATGTTCAACGAAAGAAACGAAAACTTGTCATAGACCAGTTGGCGGCTAGTTTCATCTTGCAGAGTTATCTCGATTCTCTACGTTAATGCAGAAGGATACGATTGACTTCATCGTGCCCATATGATATGATATTATGAGTCAGTCGTACTAGGTGTTGAACGTAGAAATACTGATTTAATAGAAATGACAAATAGAAAGGTGCTGAATAGAATGTCTGAAAAAGATATCAAAGCTCCCTGCGATTGCGGGCACGATCATGATCACGATCATGACCATAACCACGAAGAAATGGATATGGAAATCGTTACTTTAGTGGACGACGAAGGTAATGAACACGAGTTTGAATTGGTTGAAATTCTGGAAATCGACGACATGGAATATGCAGTCCTCTTCCCATTGGAAGGCGACGAAGAAGATGAAGCCGTGATCTTAAGAATCGAAACCGATGAGAACGACGAAGATGTCTTAGTCGATATCACGGACGAAGATGAGTGGAACAAAGTTGTCGCTGCCTGGGAAGAATTGGTTGCCGAGGAAGACGAAGACGACGAAGAGGAAGACGAATAAGAATTCGATCGCGGAGTCCGATTTGTAGAACACAAATCGGACTTTTTCTTTACTAACTTCCTGCGAATGGATGTGATACAATGAACTGTAAAAAACCTGCACTGCTCACATTTCTATTGATTCTTACTCTTTTGGTTACTGGCACTTGGTGGTTCACTCAGCCAACCGGAAAACCAGAAGAGATTTTTACAGTATCTAAAGGCAGCAATTATGAGGAGATTGGCAATCAACTTGAACATTCTGGTTGGATTCGCTCTTCACTCGTTTGGCAAACATGGGGAGTCCTTTCTGGTCAGAATCGAAGTTATTTTGCCGGTAGTTATCTACTTCAACCACATATGGGCTTGCTCGATATTTCGAACGAAATACACAAAGGAAATACCTACCTTGAGAAAATTCCTTTGACGATACCCGAAGGCTCCACGATTGAACAGATTGCGTCCTATATTGCCGAGACCGGGTTGATGACGGCTGAGAACTTTTTACAAGCCATACGTTCTTACAAACGGGATACCGCTAATCCGGACGTGTTATACGAACTCGAAGGTTATCTTTTCCCTGAGACCTATTATTTGAATTCAACCATGACTGCCGACGATATTATTGAAATGTTGCGAAATCAATTCGACCTTGTGATGAAAGACATTCAGATTCCCAGTCAATTTGCATACTCTGAAGAGGAGTTAATCATCTTAGCTTCCATTGTTGAAAAAGAATCTCAAGACCCAGAGGAAATCGGATTGGTTGCCGGTGTTTTCTTGAATCGATTGCAGATTGACATGGCTCTACAATCTTGTGCTACTGTCAATTATATTTTAAAGCAAGATAAGCTGATTCTCAGTGAAGATGATATTGCAGTGGATTCGCCTTATAACACGTATATGTACATGGGCTTACCTCCTGGACCGGTTGGAAGATCGGAAGAGCACACGTCTGAACTCCAGTCACGTTTCGGAAT
>CALCNS010000045.1 GCA_937897315.1 uncultured Bacillota bacterium | reverse complement strand
AATCAGGCTAAAGCACCTCCGCAAAAACGTCCCTGCGGTCGCTCCCGAGCTACGCTCAGAGGCTCCCTCCGAGAAGTTTTCTGCTCGGTCTCTATACCGCAATATGTTAAGATTACCCTCGCCACAGCCTTATCCTTAAGCAACGGTTTGAAGTGCAAAGGACCGGCGAAGAGTCAGGTTAAGGCTCATCTAACCTTCCTCAGATAGCAAAGTGCAGCTTTTCCTTTACATTCATTTCTTCAATTGATATACTAAACAAAATGGATAGGAGGGATACCATGATTGAAATTAAAAGAGAGCATGTCGTGGACGTACTACAAGATTCAAATCCTCCGGCAGCCTATTGCCATGATGGTGAAACTGTAATTTTCCACACTCGGGACTGTTACGACGATAGTGTGATCTCTGAAAAAGACGATCCTTTAGCAAGAAAATTTGCTAATCCAGCGACGGGACCACTTTTTGTTTACGAAGCAAAGCCGGGTGATCTTTTAAAAGTAGACATAATAGATATTCAAGTGGCACCAACAGGTGTAATGAGAACCTCCATTACTGACGGTGGGCTTACAGGAATTATTAAAGAAAAAGAAGTTCGGATTTTCTCTATAAATGGGAATCAGTTTAGATTTGATGAACACTTGGTATTGAAAACGGACCCTATGATTGGAGTTATAGGAACAACACCAAAAAATGGGGATGCTGTTAAAACGGATACACCGCGAGAACACGGAGGAAATATGGACTGTCGCTTAATACAAGCGGGTTCAAGCTTGTATTTACCGGTTCATACAGAGGGTGCACTTCTTGCTTTAGGTGATCTTCATGCACTAATGGCCGATGGCGAAGTCATGATTTGCGGACTGGAGACAAGGGGAAAAGTAACCTTGAAAGTGAGTGTCATCAAAGAAAGATACTTACCTACGCCTTTCTTGGTAGTGGATGATCAAGTCATGACAATTCAATCAGCAAATACTTTAGATGAGGCGTCAAGATTGGCATCAGAAAAAATGCACGAGTTCTTGCTTGTTGCTACAAAGCAAAGCATCAATCGCGTAGCTATGCTCATGTCGTTATTGTCACATATGACAATTTGTCAGGTGGTCGACCCACTAAAAACAGTTCGAATGAGTTTCCCTGTGAAAGTGCTGGAGCAGTACGGATATCGACTCCCCTAATTGGTAGGATAAAAGAAAAGGAAGCGAATGAAGATGTATTTTTTTATGAATGACTACAGTGAGGGAGCTCATCCTCAAGTATTAAAAGCTTTGACTGAAACAAATATGAAGCAAACGGTTGGCTATGGATTAGATGAATTTTGTGTAGCAGCTGCCCAATTACTAAAACAGAAGGTTGCAGCTCCTCAGTCTGAAGTGCATTTTTTTGTGGGGGGAACGCAAGTAAATCTTACCTCTCTCTCGGCTTGGTTAAGACCACATCAAGCTGTGATTGCCGCAAAAAGCGGACATATCTTTGTACATGAGACGGGGGCGATAGAAGCTACCGGTCATAAAATTCTATCCGTGGACACTCCCAATGGGAAGCTATCTCCAAGCTTGATTCAACCCGTCTTAGATGAGCATAAGGATGAACACATGGTTCAGCCGAAAATTGTCTTTATTTCTAATGCCACTGAAGTAGGAACCATATACAGCCTCTCGGAATTGAGCAGTCTATATGCTTTCTGCCAGGAAAGAAAGCTCTATTTGTATCTAGATGGAGCTCGATTAGGAACCGCTTTGACAGGAAGAGGAAATGATGTTCAAATAGAAGATCTTGCTAGGGTAACAGATGCTTTCTATATTGGTGGCACAAAAAACGGGGCACTCTTTGGGGAGGCTTTAATAATAGTCAACACTGAGCTTCAAGAAGATTTTCGTTATTTGATCAAGCAACGTGGTGGCTTACTTGCCAAAGGACGATTATTGGGAGTACAGTATTTGGCTTTGATTCAGAACGATTTGTATTTGAGTATTGCAGCACATGCAAACCACATGGCAGATAAACTTCAAAGCGAATTAAAGAATATGGGCGTTTCTTTCTTAAATGAATCAGCAACCAATCAGATCTTTCCCATCTTTAGCAATAAAATGATTGAGGATTTGAAGCAAATCGCAAGATTCGAAGTGTGGGGACCGTTTGACCACAACCATTCGGTGATTCGTTTCGTTACATCATGGGCAACGCAGGAGAAATTGGTTGAATCGTTCTTACAAGAAGTTTTCCAAATGCTAAAAACAAAAAATGAAAAGGAGTAATCCATTATGAACGAAGTCATCCGTACCATATTAGACCGTAGGAGTACTCGCGAGTTTCAAAGTGTTCAGCTGAAAGATGAGGAGCTGCAAATTTTGCTAAAAGCAGGATTATCAGCTCCAAGCGCTAACAATTCACAGCCTTGGCACTTAACTGTAGTTCAGGATCAGCAGATTTTGGATTGGATTGTAGAAAAAAACAAAGAAAAAATGCGACTTTCTGATAACCCGGATGTGGTGAAACGTGCGAACGATGCAAAAACACACAATTTTTACCATGCACCAACGGTCATCGTGTTTTCCTTTGATGTTACTAGGGCTTATGGGAAGTCCGATTGTTCCAATGTGGCCACTCAAATGGCTTTAGCCGCTCAAAGCATAGGCTTGGGGAGTTGCTTCGTTGCCTCTTTCATGCAGGCATTCAATGGAGAGCAAATCTCTTTACTCATTGAAAAATTAATGGTTCCACAAGGGTACCAACCTTTCTTATCTTTGGCTTTGGGTTATCCCCTAGGAAATCCACCCGAAGCGAAGCCAAGAAAAGAGATGACGATAACCTATTTGAGATAACTGAATCCACCATCACCCCATGCAAGGGTGATGGTTTTTTGAAGGGTTTTTGTATTGAAACATTGAATAAATGAAAGAGCGAATGGAGAGGATGAAAGAACGTGAAAATTGGATTAATCGGACTTCCTTTGGTGGGGAAAACCACTCTTTATAATTTATTAACACATAGCGATGCGGCAGTTTCAAAGTTTTTGACTGGAAAAACAGAACCTAATTTGGGTATGGCTAAGGTTCCGGATCTACGTATAGATTGGCTTTCCCAGCTTTTTAAACCTAAAAAAACGATATATGCACAAATTGAAACGACTGATTTACCGGGATTAAGCCACGATACTGCCAGTGGGAGCAATGCTTTTCTGCAAAATATTCGACAAGTAGATGCCTTGGTGCATGTCATAAGAACCTTTGAGGCGAATGATATTGAGCATGTAGATGGCAAAGTGGATCCATTAAGAGACTTCAATAATGTGAATGCAGAATTATTGTTAGCAGATATGGACTTTGTGGAGAAGCGTCTACAGCGGATTCAATCTGGAAAGAAAGTCACTGCAGAACAAAAAATTGAACAAGAAGCATTGCAAAAATATCTTCAAGCTCTTGAAGAAGAGAAACCTCTAAGAGAAGTGATGCTCACCGAGGAAGAAACCTCTTCTATACAGCATTATGCTTTTTTTACGAATCTGCCTCAATTGGTGGTTGTTAATGTCGATGAAACTCAGTTTAAGAGCGGTAATTATCCAAACCAAGACACGCTAGAAAAAGCTGTGAAAGAAAAAGGATACGGGTACCTTGTGCTGTGTGCCGAAATGGAGAATGAAATCGCTAAGTTACCTGAGGAAGATCAACAACTTTTCATGGAAGACTTAGGAATTCAAGAGGCAGGTACTTATCGATTAGCACGTAGTATGTACGAGTTGGTGGGCTTGATATCGTTTTTTACGGTAGGTGAAGATGAAGTGCGTGCTTGGACTATTGAGAAAAATCTGGAAGCAAAAAAGGCAGCCGGTAAGATTCACAGTGATCTGGAACGTGGCTTTATACGCGCCGAGGTAGTAGCGTATCATGACTTAAAAGAACAAGGAACCATGAATAAATGTAAAGAGAAGGGTTTATTGCGCCTTGAAGGAAAGGAATACAAAGTAAAAGACGGAGATATTCTGAATATTCGATTCAATGTATAAGAAGTGGAGGAATGAAAAGTGCGCGTAAGTGCTAACGAAGGGTTAGTGACCAGAAAAGAGAGATTAAAAGATGGGGTTGGGTATGTAGATATGAGGCAGTTAATGTCCGTCGAAGATTTCAACGGCACCGGCAGATTATTTCATATGATGACCTTGAAGCCTGGACATTCGGTTGGAGATCATATTCATGAAGGGGATTGGGAAGCCTATTATTTTATTTCGGGTAGTGGTGAATATGATGATAATGGAACAATTTATCAGACGGAACCAGGAGATTTCTTTCTCTGTAAAGATGGAGAGCGACATTATCTGCTCAATAATAGAGAAGAAGACCTTGTTTTTTTAGCTGTCATTGTTTATTCACAAAGCAAATAAAGGGAGGAAGTTATTATGGGACTTATTCGAGCAGCTTTTTCAGTTTTAAGTAGTAGCATATCCGACCAGTGGTTAGAGGTCATTGAACCGGACTCTATGAGCGATGTTACCGTGATGACAACTGGTGTAGTAGCAAGAAGAAATGATAAGAGAAATATGAATCGAAATGCAACGGAAGGTACGATATCAGAAGGCTCGGTCATTCATGTCTATCCTAATCAATTCATGATTCTCCTGGATGGCGGGAAAATCGTTGATTACACCGCAGAAGAGGGATACTATACTTTTGATCAAGGAACCAATCCCTCTTTGTTCAGTGGTAACTTTGGCGATGTGCTCAAGGATACTTGGAACCGAGTGAAGTATGGGGGTATGCCTGCCGGTAAGCAAAAGGTCATCTATATCAATACTCAAGAGATTAAAGGAATTAAGTTTGGAACTCGCAATCCGATTAATTACTTTGACAGTTTCTATAACGCGGAGCTATTTCTACGTGCTCACGGTACCTATTCAATAAAAGTGCAGGATCCAATTCGCTTCTATACGGAAGTCATTCCAAAAGACAAAGATAGAGTCGAGATGGAAGACATCAACCTTCAGTATTTTTCAGAATTTATGTCTGCATTGCAGACCGCCATCAACCGCATGTCAATGGAAGGAATACGAATTTCATATGCACCATCAAAAAGTGTAGAACTTAGCCGCTATATGGCGGATGTTTTGGATGGAGAATGGAAAGAGAACCGAGGCTTTGTCATACAGTCTGTAGGCATCGCCAGCATTTCCTATGATGAGGAGTCCGCGAAGCTCATACACATGAGAAATCAAGGTGCGATGTTAAGTGACGCTGGAGTACGAGAGGGTTATGTTCAAGGAGCTATCGCCAGAGGATTAGAGGCAGCAGGTTCGAATGCGTCAGGTAGTATGGCTGGCTTTATGGGTGTGAACATGGGAAATCAAACAGCTGGAGGATTCGCTTCGGTGGCATCGCAGGCAAATCAACAAAGTACTCCAGTTGCTTCCTCGTCTAGTACGGGTTGGACGTGTTCTTGTGGCGCGCAAAATACAGGAAAGTTCTGCTCGGAATGTGGCAAAGCCAAACCGGTAGGTCATTTCTGCCCGCACTGTGGTCACGGGTTGCCTTCCAAAGAAGCAAAATTTTGCCCTGAATGCGGAAAATCATTAATGTAGTCTGACAAAAGGAGGATATCATTAATGAAATATGTCATAGTTCAGGGAAGCCCTCGTCTAAATGGAAATACGGCAACGGCGTTGAAAGCTCTCATGCAAGGTTTGAAAGAAAGCGAATCGAATGCAGAAATCCAATTCATTGAAGCAGCAAAATTGCATATCCAGGGATGCCAAGCTTGCAATTCCTGTAAGAAAAATGGTGGTTTTTGTATTCATAATGACGATACCAATCAAGTGATGGGAGTGATTGCGGATTCGGATTTCTTGATTATTGGTACCCCGGTCTATTATTGGGGGGTTTCGGCACAAGTAAAGCTGATGATTGACAAGTTTTACAGTAAGAATTCACAATTTAGAGAAAACAGCGAGAAACGATTTGGGTTGATTACGGTTGGCGGAGCTGATTTGGAGGATCCGCAGTATCAATTGATTGACCAACACATGGATTGCATCTGTGAGTATCTTCATTGGAGACATGTTTTTACCAAGAACATCTCTGCTTATGATCTGGGTGATTTAGCTGATCAAACAGAAGTTGTGGATGAGTTGCAACATTTAGGTTTGCATCTAGGGCATCCACATCACCATTAAAAATTGGGTCCTCTTCTTGAGGACCCAATTTTTGTTCTATTGTAAATGACGAGCGAAGAAATCTAGCATAATTGGGAAGGCATCTTGCCACGTTTTTCTCCACCGGAATGTGTGGCTTTCTCCGGGATAGTAAACCGCGCGGAAGGATTCTCCTCTACCCAAAGAAACGCAATCACGCACTAATTTGTCCTGTTGAGTAATATCCACATTGAGGTCTGCTGTTCCCTGCAAGCTTAATAGGGGTTTGTTTAAGTTGATTTTATACGTGCAGGGGGATCCTTTTGCCCACAATTCTGGATTCTCCTCCATATCTCCTAAGAAATAAGGATCGCCATAGTAATTTCCGTATTGGTTTCTCATCCAAAATCCCCACTGGGCAATATCCCATAACCCAGCAATATTGATTCCGCACGCAAAGACATCTGGATACTGTGTTAGGGAGTGTAAAGTCATGTAACCTCCATAGCTCAGTCCATACACTGCGACACGTGAAGCATCGATGAAGGGTAAGGAATTCAAGTAAGATGCCGCTGATATGATATCTATGGTGTCATGCTGCCCTTTGACCCCCCATAATCCATGTCGGAATTCTCTTCCATAACCAATTCCTCCTCGAAAGTTTGGAGAAAGAACCACGAATCCTCGACTGGCAAGCAATTGGTTGAACGCATAGAAATGTGCATATGTGGAAGAGGGATGCCAGCTACCACGCATTTGACGAGAAGGTCCTCCATGAACCCAGACAATAGCTGGGTATTTTTTATTGGAGTCGAAATTCTTTGGCTTGAACATAAAGGCATCAATGGGCCAGTGATCTGCTCCTGAATATTGTATTAAGGTGGTTTCGGTTAGCTTTTCTGCTAGCCCTCGCGGCATAGAATCGGTTAACTGTGAGGATCGCCCGGTTTCAAATTCATATAACCAAAGGTCCCCATTCTTTTTTTGATCACAATGTGTATAGACAAATGAGGAACCATTAGGCGAAAAAACAGGTGCAAGGTTTGTTACCGGAGTAGATACTAAGCACCTCTCTTCACCGTTTAAATCGTGATGCCAAATATGACGCTCAATCGGATGATTTCGATTGGAGGCATATAAGAAAGTTGAACCATCGGGTGACCAACTAATTTGATCTCCAGCTTGTCCATAGTCTTCACATAGCCCAAAAGTTTTCTGTACCATAGTTTTGGTGCTTAAATCATAATAGTAATGATGAAGGAATCCATCTGCTTCCGAGTGGAACAAGATACCCTTGCCATTGGGCTGCACGGAAGCGCTATGGGTAAATCCCAGTTTTCTCTGGGCATCACATAAAGTATATATGGTCTCTACAAGAGGAGTAAAACGAGCGTTTATTTTCAGATCACGATAATCCTTCCAGTTGCTCCGCTCGGGGATGGTAATCAGATCATATTGAACCTCTGCACCAAATGGAGAAGATAAGTAATACATGAACTGGTGGTGGTTAACCCATCGACCACCACTAATCTGATGAAGATGTCCGGAGGATTGCCATATGGTTTGATCTTTCAATGTGCATAGAGCAAGGAACGGCTTTTTGGTACTATCTATCCAGGTATATAAGAAATACGTTCCATCGGGACTCCAGTCGAAGGAGTCACCATGTACAGTTTGGCTGAATCTGCCACCAAAGACCTCACCAATTGCTTTCATATCGATTCTTGGAGCACCACATGGGTCTATGAGGATGATGTGTTTGCCATTAGTAACGGTGATGACATTGCTTTGAGGATTCCAGGTTAGGCGACTCATCAGCCCCCCCTCAAAGCTCAGTTGCAGAATATCTTCTGTCGAGTCAGGACGAAGAATGAAGAGATTTCCATCCATTACAAAAGCAAGAGTATTTTGAGTTGGATGCCAAGCCATAACACTTACTCCGGAACGGGCACAAGTGATTCTCTTTGGGAGTCTGTTTGGTTCACTCTGATTCATATGGATCAACCAAAGATCCGTAACTCCTCCATCATTCCATTTGTAAGCTAACCAGTTACTGTCGGGAGACCACATGGGTAATCCGGTTAAGTATTTTACATTCAGAATTTCGGCCAATTCGATTTGATTCATTTCTATACCCCCTTCTTCGCTAAAATGACAGAATATGATGAATACAATCAAACTTTCGCTTAAAACAAGTATAATTCCTTCCAATATAGTAATCAGTTGAGAAATAAAAATACACAACCATATCATGAAAATTGTTGTAATAAGAGATGATTGATGTTAAAATGAACAGGAAGCCCATGACAGCTGACTTTATATCACGGAGAAATGGGGTACAGTTATGTTTAGAAGCAGGAGACGCATTTCACGTTGGTGGATGGTGTTGGCCATTACAATTGGAACTTTTGTCGGCGGATTATTAGGCGATTTTATCGGTAATTGGTTGCCTTTGGCTAGGTTAGGTATTGAGGTTGGAAATTCAGTACCTTTTATTGTAGAGACGAACTTACTTTCCATGACTCTGCAAATGCTAGTTCGATTCAACTTAGGCTCGATATTGGGATTGTTTATCGGAATTCTTGCATTTCGATACTTCGATCGGTAGGCGAGTTTATGAAAAAGCTTATTTTGGCCAGTAATTCACCAAGAAGAAAAGAACTACTTCAGCAGGTTCAAATAGAATTTGAGCCCGATCCTAGCCAATTGGAAGAAGTGCTAGATTTTCAGTTGTCTCCGGATGAGATGGTGTTACGTTTAGCGGAAGCGAAAGCACAGGATGTTGCATCGCGACATAAAACAGGGAGAATTTTAGCGGCAGATACCATGGTCATTTTCAAGGAACACCGTTTAGGTAAACCCCAAAACAGGCAGGATGCTGCGAGCATGCTTCGACTGTTGTCAGGACAAAAGCATCAGGTAATGACTGCAGTGGTGCTAATGGATTTGGATACTCATAGAAGGAAGGAAGCTGTTGAAACAACGACGGTAACCATGGGTCACATCAGCGAGGACGACCTCGAATGGTATCTTAACAGTGGGGAATCTTTTGGAAAAGCAGGTGCATATGCCATTCAGGGCTTAGCAGCACGTTTCATACAAAGTGTGGAAGGGTGTTACTATAATGTCATTGGATTACCTTTGTTTCGAGTGATACAAATGATGAAGGAATTGGATGAATGAAATCAAAAGAGAAACAATTACCACGCGAACGCTTGGAGTCTGAAGGGGCCGAACGGTTACAAGACCATGAGTTGCTGGCCATTCTTCTTCGCACGGGATACCGAGGCGTAGATGTACTCCAGTTAGCAGAGAGTATACTGAATGAATATAGCGGGTTACAAGGATTACTCCAATGTAGTTATCAGCAGTTACGCAGTATAAAAGGATTAGGTATCGCAAAAGCCTCGGAAATGGCTGCAGTTCTAGAGATTACCAAACGAATGGCTAAACCAAAAGCTCTGGAAACGTTACAAAACTCGGAGGATGCAGCTTCTTTTCTTATGCCTCTTCTACGGCATGAAAAACAGGAAAAATTTCTTGTGCTTTGCTTGAACAGTAAGAATCAACTTCTCAAACTAAGTACGGTTTTTGTTGGTACCCTGAACTCCACGGTGGTTCATCCTCGGGAAGTCTATCAGGTTGCCATTCAATATGCATCTGCTGGAATCTTAGTAGCGCATAATCATCCAAGTGGTGATCCAACACCGAGCAATGAAGATTTAAAAGTCACTCAGAACCTAATCGAATCTGGAAGAGTGATGGGTATACCACTTTTGGACCATTTAGTCATAGGCCACGGGCGCTGGCATAGCCTGAGGTCAACCGGAATGTTTGAACGAAAGTAAATCGAATTGTGGTGACAACAATGCCTCCGAATTTCAATCAAAAAAAAGATCGCTTCACTCAGCTTTTGTTGGTGGGCGTTCTTTGTATTGTCTTGGTAATTGCACTTGATGTGAGAACGAGCACAATCAGTAGCACCATACAGACCATTACTCGTGAGATCATGGCTCCTTTGCAGGATTGGTCGGCCGATGTGTTCTCATGGTGGAAAGATATGTTTGACACGGTTCAGAACTTTCGCACCTTGAAAGAGGAGAACGCTGCATTAAGGGAACATAACACCCTTTTATTACAAGCGTATTCTCGATTAGAGACTTTGGAATCGGAGAATAGAAGACTCCGTGATATGATTCAGTACCAAGAAGAAAATCTGCAATACGAAATCACCATTGCGAAAATAATCGGATGGCCAAACACCAATTGGTCTAGTCGTTATATTCTTAATTTAGGGAGTACTTCGGGTATACAAGTAGGAATGATAGCCGTTTCGAAACAAGGGGTACTTGGAAAAATCGTCAATGTGACCACAAATACTGCCGAGTTAATGCTTTTGACAGATGAGCTGACTTCCGTTGGAGCCCGAGTGTTACCGGGAGGATATCTCGGCATCGCCAGTGGTCAAGGCGCGAATACCTCATCATTGAAACTCACTCTGTTACCGGGAACCGCTGAAATACAAGTCGGAGATAAAGTTGTTACATCTGGATTGAGCGATTTATATCCGGCAGGTTTAACAATCGGGATAATTGGGAAAATCGATCCAAAGGGTACTGGAATGCATCAAACGGCTTATATTGAACCTTCAGAGGAATTTACATCACTGTTCGAAGTGATGATATTATCCAGCGTTAAGATATCCCAACCGAATGCTATCGCAAACCCGAACGGGGTAACACCATGAAACACAGGATAATGTGGCTTGCCATTCTTGTTGTGGCTTTGATTCTACAAATGACCATCCTTCCCCAAGTCATGCTACAAACGATTAAGGTCGATTTGATGATGATTATTGTTTTAGCCTACGGGTTACTCCAAGGATCGAAAGAAGGCTGCCTGTTCGGAATGGTCGTTGGGCTCGTAGCCGATTGCTTTTTTGGTCAACCTTTTGGATTTCAGATTCTTTTGAAAGCATTGATGGGTTTTCTGGCCGGAAGACTGCACGGTATGTATTTAGAGAATCAAGCCGGGGTTCCCGCATTGGCTTTTACGGGAGGATACTTTGCCCATGAAATAATGCTATTCTTGGGCTATCGTATGTTCTATCCTGGACCTTTTTTCCCATCAGGAAAATACTGGCAGATAATTGGAGCCTCTTTTCTCGTTAGTGGTGCAGTGTTTATTGGCATGTACTATTTGTTTAGAAGGTTTCTACAATTTGAGAAGAAGATCGGTATTATAAAAGATTGAGTGGTGATCCCATGAACTTTCTGTGGAGAGATGAAAATAAAGCTCACAATCGAGATCGCTGGATGGTTTTTGCGATTATTTTTGTGGGTCTCATCTTATTGGTTCGGTTATCTTATCTGCAGCTGATTCAAGGGGCAAACTATGAATCGGAATCCATAGAAAATAGGATCAGAGTTCTGAGGGTAATGCCACAAAGAGGGAATATTTACGATGTGAAAGGTAGATTGGTCGTAACAACTCGCACGGCTTATACCATCGCTTTAATCGACTTGGGTGAGAATCAAGTGAAGCAGTCTGCTGAGGTTTTAGCTCAGTTATTAAATATTCCCATGGAATCCATCATAGACAAGGTGAACCAGCGTGAGAGAAGAGCGGAAGCCGTTCAAATTGCTATTGATGTGGACTTTACCATGGTAACCCGAGTGATGGAACGATCAGAAAGTTTGCCAGGGGTGTATATTGACTATTTACCTATCAGAGTATATCCATATGGAGCAACGCTCTCACATGTTTTGGGCTATCTTTCTGAAATTTCTCAAGATGATTTGGATACTTGGGCCGCAGGGCAGGGATATATCAGCGGTGATTTGGTGGGAAGGGCTGGTTTAGAACGGTCTTATGAATCTGTGCTGCGCGGGAGTAGCGGAGGCGTGATTGTGGAAGTCGATTCACAGGATAATCTCATTCGCG
>CALCNS010000044.1 GCA_937897315.1 uncultured Bacillota bacterium | reverse complement strand
CGAAGACCTGTCGGTAGAGCGCTTAAATGTGTTGAAGCAGTAATCCGGTCAGCAAGAAGGAGAAAAAACAATGGAATTATGGTTTACCGAAAAACACAGCCCCAATGTCCATTTTTCGATTAAAGTGAGTCGTCATGTGCACAGTACCACCAGTGAGCACCAACAAATCGATGTCTTTGAATCACCGGAGTTCGGTCGATTTTTGGTCATCGATGGGTTTATGATGTTGACCGAAAAAGATGAATTCATTTATCATGAGATGATTACCCATGTGCCCATGGCGGTGCATCCCAGTGCCAAAAAAGTGCTGGTAATCGGAGCCGGAGACGGGGGTGTGGTGCGAGAATTAACTCGTTACAATCAAATTGAGCATATCGATTTGGTGGAAATTGACCCGGTTGTTGTAGAAGTCAGCAAGCAATTTTTACCTCAGACTGCCTGCAAGTTCGATGATCCCCGTCTGCACATTCATTACGAAGATGGCGTCAAATACGTACGTGGTCAAAAGGATCAGTATGACTTGATTATTGTCGATTCAACCGATCCCATTGGACCGGGGGAGGGCCTGTTTACCAAAGAGTTTTATGGGTCGTGCTATAAGTCCCTGAAAGCAGATGGTATCATGGTCAACCAGCATGAAAGCCCGTATTATGAATACAATCGTCAAGCGATGATTCGTGCTCATAAGCGTATTGTCGAGAGCTTCCCGATTAGCAAGGTTTATCAGGTCCATATCCCAACCTATCCGTCCGGTCACTGGCTGTTTGGATTTGCGTCCAAGAAATATCATCCGGTTCATGATCTACAAGCCCAGACCTGGAATGACCTCAACCTCAAAACCCGATATTATAATACCAAACTGCATGTGGGCAGTTTTGCGTTACCAAATTATGTGGAGGATCTGTTAAAACATGTTGAATAAGAATATTGTTCATTTCGTTGGTTGTGATGCCGACTATGCATCAGCTGAAACCGTTTTGTTTGGTGCACCTTATGACGGCACTACTTCGTTCCGTCCGGGAACCCGTTTTGCCCCTATGACGATTCGCAACGAATCGATAGGTTTAGAAACCTACAGCCCTTACCAAGATGGCGATATCAAGGATTCTGCCATTATGGACAGCGGTGACTTGGAATTTACCTTTGGCAGCAGTCGTCGCATGCTCGATCAGATTCATGATCGGACCGCTATGATTTTAAACGATGGTAAACGTCCCTTTATGATTGGCGGGGAGCATCTAGTCACATTGGGGGCCGTGGAAGCGGCCGTAAAAGTGTACCCAGATTTACATATTGTGCATTTTGATGCGCATACCGATTTGCGGGATTCCTTTTTTGGCGAAGAATTATCGCATGCTACGGTGCTGAAACGCTGTCATGACTTGGTTGGCGATGGTCGAATCTTCCAATTTGGTATTCGCTCTGGAGATGGGGCGGAATTCCGTTGGAGCAAATCGGGACATACGTATTTAAATCCGTTTAACTTCAACACCCTAGATGAAACTCTAGAACAACTCAAAGGCAAACCCGTGTACTTTACCTTGGACCTTGATGTGATGGACCCCTCGGTATTCCCTGGCACCGGCACACCCGAAGCGGGCGGTGTGACCTTTGAAGAATTACGGGTGGCAGCAACCAAGGTATGTCAACGTTGTCATGTCATCGGTTGTGATGTCAATGAACTAAGCCCGGCATATGACCAAAGCGGAGTTTCTACCGCAGTAGCCGGCAAAATCATTAGAGAAATGTTGGTGGCTTTACACCAAAAATAAATCATAGAAGGAGATGCTACCATGGCAAAAGCGTTGATCATTGGCTGCGGAGGCGTTGGTTCCGTCGCCATACACAAGTGTTGTCAAAACAGTGAGGTTTTTGAGGAAATTTGTATCGCCAGCCGGACGAAGTCCAAATGCGATGAATTGAAAGCCAAGCTGGAAAAGACCACCAAGACCAAAATCACCACGGCAAAAGTGGATGCCAATCAAGTGGACGAATTAGTCAGCTTGATTCAAAGGGTCAAACCCGATATCGTGATGAACCTGGCCTTACCGTATCAGGACTTAACCATCATGGAAGCATGTCTGGCAACCAAAACACATTATATGGATACCGCCAATTATGAACCGGAAGATACCGCTCATTTTGAATACAGCTGGCAATGGGCTTATCGAGATGCCTTCAAAAAAGCCGGAGTCACAGCCCTTTTAGGAAGTGGTTTTGATCCGGGGGTGACCAGCGTATTCACGGCGTATGCTTTGAAACACCATTTTGATGAAATTGAGACCATTGATATATTAGACTGCAACGGCGGAGACCATGGGTATCCTTTTGCGACCAACTTTAATCCTGAAATCAACATCCGTGAAGTGTCTGCCAAGGGTAAGTACTGGGAAAATGGTGCTTGGGTAGAAACTGAACCCATGGAAATCAAACGTGTCTATGACTTCCCGGAAGTCGGTGTCAAAGATATGTATTTAATGCATCACGAGGAAATCGAGTCCCTAGCCCTCAATGTTCCTGGCATTAAACGCATTCGGTTCTTTATGACGTTTGGACAAAGTTACTTGACACACTTAAAGTGCCTCGAGAATGTGGGAATGACTTCCATTGAGCCCATTGAATTCCAAGGTCAGCAAATCGTGCCCCTGCAGTTTTTAAAAGCAGTACTGCCGGATCCGGCCTCTTTGGGACCAAGAACCAAGGGCAAAACGAACATTGGCTGTATCTTTACAGGCCGTAAAGATGGGAAAGAAAAAACATACTACATTTATAACGTCTGTGATCATGAAGAGAGTTATAAAGAAGTGGGGTCTCAGGCCATTTCTTACACCACCGGTGTGCCTGCCATGATTGGTGCCATGATGGTGGTCACCGGTAAGTGGCAAAAACCCGGCGTATATAACATGGAAGAATTCGATCCGGATCCGTTCATGGCAGAACTATCAAAATGGGGATTGCCATGGGTGGAATGCCATGCACCCAAATTGGTGGACTAAAGATGAAGCTTCATCAAGTTCCAACTCCATGTTACGTGGTGGATGAAACGTTATTACGTCACAACTTGAGCATCCTCAAAGGAGTGGCAGATCGCACCGGAGCCAAAATACTATTGGCGCAGAAGGCCTTCTCTATGTATCCCTTATATCCCCTCATCTCCGAATACCTAAGTGGCAGTGCTGCCAGTGGGATTCATGAAGCCCGGTTGGGTGCCGAAGAAATGGGTAAGGAGACTCATGTATTTTCCGCAGCGTATCGAGACGAGGAGATTTGTGAGCTGATGCAGGTGGCAGATCACGTGGTGTTTAATTCTTTTACGCAATTGCGACGTCACAGAGAGGTTGTTTTAGCTGCCGGAAAAGAAATCGGCCTCCGTATCAATCCACAATGTTCTACACAAGAAGGACATGCCATATACGATCCTTGTTCTCCTTACTCCCGCTTGGGGATCACCCGAGAGCAATTCGATGAACAAGATTTAGAGGGTGTGACCGGATTGCATTTTCACACGCTCTGTCAGCAAAATTCGGATGCCTTGGAAGAAACACTACTGGCTGTGGAAGCGCAGTTCGGCAAAGTTTTGGAGCGTATGAAGTGGATTAATTTCGGTGGTGGTCATCACATTACCCGGGCAGATTACGATATACCTCGCTTGGAACGCTGTATTTGTCACATGCAAGAAAAATATGGACTACAAGTGTACTTAGAACCGGGTGAGGCGATCGCATTGAACGCCGGTTGGTTATATACCAAAGTGTTGGACTTGATTCATAACGGCATGGACATTGCTATTCTCGACACCTCGGCGGTTTGTCATATGCCCGATGTATTGGAAATGCCATATCGGCCACCACTAAAGGAATCTGGTTATCCAGGTGAAAAACCGTTTTTGTATCGATTGGGCGGACCGACTTGTTTGGCGGGTGATATCATTGGCGACTACAGTTTTGATCGCCCTTTACAAGTGGGGGATACCCTTGTTTTTGAAGATATGGCGATTTATACCATGGTGAAAACCAATACCTTCAATGGTATGCCCTTGCCAAGTTTAGTGATCCAAAACTTGGACGGAGATTGTGAAGTGATACATCGTTTTGGTTATGAAGACTTTAAACACCGTTTAGGTTAAAAAATTCCCCGATTTCCTTTAGGAAATCGGGGAATAACTATAATTGGGATTAGACCAAATGGAAATCTTCTTTGTAATGGAAGAGAGCTGGAGATCCACCGGTGTGCAGGAAGCAAATTTTTTCGCCTTTTTTGAAGAAGCCTTTGCGAATTAAATCTAGCATACCGGCAAATGCTTTACCGGAGTAGACAGGGTCCAAAAGAATGGCTTCGGTTTGAGCAACCAATTTCACCGCTTCAATCATTTCTTCGGTAGGACGAGAGTATCCCGGTCCAAAGTACCCATCGAAACAGACGATGCCATCATCGGGGAATTCTTCGCGAATGCCAACATGTTTGGCTGTTGCTTTGGCTAATTTCAAAACCAAAGGTACTTGATTTTCGTTTTTGCGGCTGATATTGATGCCAATGACGGGGATCTGACTGTTGTTACCAAAGAAACCGACGGCTAAACCGGCATGAGTTCCGGCACTGCCGCTGGTGGTAACAATGTAGTCAAAGTTGATACCCATGTCAAAGCTTTGAGCCAAGATTTCCTCGGCACAAGCCACATAGCCGGTTGCACCAACAGGATCGGAACCACCACCGACAACGATGTAAGGTTTACGACCTTGAGCTTTTAACTGCTCGGCTACTTTTTCCATTTCGGCGACCATAGGACTTCCGCCCGGAACCACAGTAATGTTTTCATCTTCTAAGCCCATCAAACGGAAGAGGAAGTTGTTACCGCTAGCTTCTTTTTTATAGCTGCCCGGGACGCGTTCTTCTAGAACCAAATGACAATGCAATCCCTCTTTTTTGGCTGCGGCTAAGGTTAAACGGCAGTGATTACTTTGTACAGCACCACAAGTGATTAGAGTATCGGCACCTTTCAACAGAGCATCGGCAACCAAGAATTCCAGTTTACGGGTCTTATTGCCACCGGCCGCTAAGCCCAAAAGGTCATCTCTTTTGATGTAAATGTCGGGACCGTTCATTAGTTTCGATAAGTTTGCCATGTACTCGAGAGGAGTGTAGCCAACCGTATAACGGCGACGTGGAAATTGTGCTAAGTTCATAGATTCGCCTCCTATAAATTATTGTTTACGGATTCTTCGGTCTACGGATGAATTCCTTTGATTCGTTTTTAAACTGTCGAAACAAGACAACATCTTATGGAATTTCTCAACCTTCACGGCGTTTTTGCCGGCGAATATCATCACAGTCCAAACGGAAGATGCGACAAGTCTCTACAATTCGGGAGCAAATACGAATACCGGTGGCACCCGTTCCCATATGATGAGCTAAATCGTCCAAATCGTAGTTCGAGGTCATGACCAAAGGAAGCTGATTTAAATATCGATGATTGATGATTTGGAAGAGTTTTTCAATGGACCACTCCGTGGCTCTTTCAGCACCGATATCGTCTAAAATTAGGACGGGTGTTTCTTTGGCTTGCTCCATGAGTGCGGTAGCATGTTGATCAGCTTCGGTGGAGTCGTATCCTTTGCGCATTTCATCGAGCAAATCGGCGACCATGAGGTACAATGGGGTGATGTCGTGTTCCATGAGACGGTTGGCTATGCCGGATACCAAATGGGTTTTACCGACACCGGCACCACCAAAGAAGTAGAGCCCTTTAGTGGGATGTTGACGGATAATATGATCGGTAAACTCCTCCGCCCCTTTTAATGCTTTTTGTGCTTTTTGATATTGGTTGTCTCTGTCATCTACCATCTCTGTAGAACTATAGTACTGAAGCGAGAAATTTTCAAAGGTTTGCTCTCGCATTTTTGCCGGAATCTTTGCACCGGCAAAGCGGTATTCTTGCTGACGTTTACGAACGCAGGAACACAACTCCCATCCGTTGACTCCTTCTACCACTTCCATGTCGTGGCAAATGGAGCAACGTGCTTGAGGCACATTATAATTGTCGGGTAAGCCAACTTGCTCTAAATACATTCGGCGTCTCTTGCGTAGTACTTCAAGTTGTTCCGTCAGTTGAGATTGGGATTCCGGGTTCGGCCAACCAATCAGTCCACGAGTCAGCCGGGTTAGGGTTTGGTAGAGGTCATTCTCGATTTCCTTTAGTTGAGGGTACTGGACATAGAGTTGTTCCACCTTGAGACGATGCTGAATATCTCGTTCGGTGGCGTTATTCAACAATATCTTCATAGCGTTTCTTTTTCCCTCCCTTTCCCGGATTTGATTTGGAAGTTGGCTTTTTGGTTTCGGTGTTCTTGGCGACAAATGGAGTTTCTTCTATGGGTACATTTTGGTTGGCTTGGGTCCGTAATGCGGCTCTGCGCTGGAAGGCATCATCAGCGGCCCTGATTTTGTCCAGTGTATCCCACTGATTGATTTGCCAGTTCAATAAGATACGGTCTATGTAAGCAAAGGACAACTTTCGTTGTAGAGCGGCCTGCCGGAGGGCTTCGAGTATAATTTCCGGGGGCCAACCGTCATTTTCCAACCATTCTTTGAGCTTTTCGTAGTCGAAAGAAGTTAATTTGCGAAAGACCTGTTCAAAAGCGGTGACCAATTCTGCATATTTGGAGATTTGCTGCTCGCGTTCGGTTTTATCTTGTGGAGCGAGTAAATCTCTGCTGAACAATTGAGTGAGCTTCTCATAGAGAGAGAGGAATGAGACTTCGGCAGGATTTGTTTTACCCATGTCGGTGTGACTGGTTTGTATATACCCTTTGCTCGTCATGTTGAAGAGAAGTGGATTCACTTCGGTACGGGGCAAGGACATACATTCCATGAGATAATCACTGACGGAGGCGGCTTTGCTTTCACTGCCCTTCTGCTGAATCCGAAATAAATGCAATAGGGCAACCAATTCGGTATCGTTCATACCCAAATCACGATAGTAATCTAGGAGTAGATTGGGCACTTGAGTCATCCCTCGCAAATACATGTTTTTTTCCAACCATTCTTGTTTCAGACGGTTCACCTCCCCGCTTCTTTCACTGTATAAGGTTCGTGGTCTTCGGCCACCTGGAGTTTTACTTCTTGCTGAAAGTCTTCCTGATGCAAAAAGCGCAATACTTCTTCCGCTGCTCGCGTATTCATACCAGGTACGTCTGCCAAATCCTGTAGAGAAGCCACACTCATTTCTTCCAATGAAGTGAATGCCTTCAGCAAGGCCTTGGTACGTAAGACACCAATCCCCGGAATTTGTTCTAAGCGAGAACGCAAAGATTCGCTGCTGCGCCGGTTACGATGATAGGTAATGGCAAACCGATGAGCTTCGTCCCGAATTCTCTGTAGCAAGAAGAGAGAGCGACTGCGTGCCGGTAAGACAATGGGTTCGTCGCGATCTTCCATATATACAAGCTCAAATTGCTTCGCTAGTCCTATGGTTGGAAGATGACCTACACCCACTGCTTTCATCATTTCTCTTGCGGAACTCAATTGTCCTTTGCCCCCATCGATGAGGACCAAATTCGGCATTTCAGCAAACTTAGCTTTACTTGCTAAGAGAGTGCCGGCTTCGATTTGTGCCTGTTCCTCTAAACCTCGACGGAAGCGGCGTTGAATAACTTCCGCCATGCTGGCAAAATCATTGGGGCCTTCGACGGTCTTAATTTGGAATCGTCGATACGATTTTTTATCGGGAATACCCATGCGAAATACTACCATGGAAGCTACACTGAGGTTTCCTTGCGTATTTGAAATATCAAAAGCTTCCATGCGAACGGGCATCTGCTCTAAACCAAGAGCTTTTTTGAGTTCCTGCAAAGCAGCTTGCGCCTCGTCTTTGTTGTTGAGCCGACGAGTATGGCTTCGGCCTAAAGATTGCAAGGCGTTATTGGCGACCAACTCAATGAGGTCGCGCTTCTCTCCTCGCTGCGGTGTCTTTAGTTCCACTTTGTGCCCACTACGTTGACTCAGCCATTCCTGTAATAACTCTGCATCTTCTAGCTGTTCTTGTATTAAGATTTCCGGTGGAATCACGAGCACCTGGCTATAGTATTGTTGTATGAAGTTCGATAAGACTTCGCTGCGACTCTGGTCCTCCTCTTCATCGAAGCTGTACGTATCTCGCCCAATGACTCGCCCGCTTCTCATAAAGAAGATTTGGATTTGTATGGATTGATACCCCTTCACCATGGCAATGACATCACGATTTCCTAGCTTTGTGGCAGAAACTCGCTGTTTTTCTTGTAAGCGGGAGACGGCTTGCCACTGGTCTCGCAACAACACGGCTTTTTCGAATTCTAAATTCTCAGAAGCTTCTTCCATTTTGCTTTGCAAGCTTTTGGTCAATTCGTCGTGTTTGCCCTCGAGGAATAAGATGATATCTTGGATGGTCTTACCATATTCCTCCCGGCTGATCGCATCCACACAGGGACCGGGGCAGCGTTTAATGTGGTACTCCAAACAAGGAGAGCCATCGTTGCCACGGATGTCGCGTTTACAGGTGCGTATAGGAAACACCCGGCGGATAACCTGCAGGGTGTTTTTTGCTATGCTGCCTAAGTAAGGGCCAAAATAACGCGCACCATCTTGTTTCAATTGATGTTCTTGGGTCACTACCGGAAAGGGAAGACTTAAGTCGATACGCAAATAAGGATAACCCTTATCGTCCTTGAGCATGGAATTGTAATGAGGACGATACTGCTTGATGAGATTACATTCGAGTAAAAAGGCCTCCATTTCGTTTGCGGTGATAATGGTTTCAAAGTATGAGACCTCACGAACCATGCGGCGAATCTTCTTCGTGTGATTGGCGTTTCTTTGAAAGTACGATCGGACTCGGTTCTTGAGGTTAATGGCTTTACCAACGTAGATGACATGATCTAATTCGTTGTGCATCAAATATACCCCGGGCTTGTCCGGTAGAACTTTTAAGGCTTCACGAATTTCTTCCCGTAGCTCCATAACCTCACCTCCCGACTCCGTTGCTTGTTTTTATACTTGGTGGTCAATCATTTGTATCATGTGCAATACGGTATTCACTACGTTGTTTAGCTGGTCTTCTTGTATGAGATCCAACTTTTCATTGCGTTTGCGAGCTTCATTGAAGTGGTAGGGCAAGCCATCTTTGTCCATGCCCATGAGGGTAACGGAACGATACCCTTTGCTTCGAGCGACGGAGGCAGAGGTTCGACGGGTGTGACGATCGGAGATTTGCAATTCCATATTCAAACTTTCACCGATGAGTTGGCCCAAATCCAATAAATCCTCTGTGGCAGGAATGGGGCGGGATAACCCCTCGCGACTTAAGAAGCGCAATTTCCCCCCGCCAACGGCTTCTAAATTTATAATATCGGTGGTGCTACGCCAATCGGGTTCCAGTGATGCCAATAAATGGTGCATCCCCAAATGAGCATCGCGGTCACCACCCAACACTGCAAAAACCACATCGCAGTGTTGGAAAGTCTTTTCTCGTAACACATCTGCCATACCAAGCATGACAGCCAAGCTGGAGTCATTGTCATTGACCGTAGTTAACCAAGAACCATTGATCCAGCGTCTGAATTCCAGTGAAAACAGCAGTAAGAACAACAAAGAACCGGGCCAAGTCACCATCCATAGAACGCGCACCCAAAAAGTCATCGAGAAAAAAGATAACACACTGGCGATAAGAAAGGCAACCAGCTGAACGGTGCGTAGGATGCCCGCAAAGAATTCTAAGCGCAAAATAGATGCTCTCAATCCACCCCCCATGGCATACCCTTTTCGGCTATCCATAGAGGTGGTTACAATCATAATTTGCCGACTTTCTTCCAGAGCTTTTTTTCGGCCAACGACAAACCGGCTTTTTCGACGATGACTAAGTAGAAAACTAAGTTTAGGCCACAGAAAAACATCTAGTCGAAATAACAACATAGCGCAAAAAGTAAATATAGTGGCCCAAATGGGCTGGGAAGGAAATAGCATTACCGAAAAAATGTACAGGAAATACCCAAATGCATAGTACCATGCATAATTTCGCAGCGCTGGAAAGGTAGCGGTTCCGGTTTCTAAACCCAGTTCAGAAAAGCGTTGTTCCATGTAGGCAGCGGCATTTTCCTCGGCATGGCTACCCGGGGGACGAACACCAAAGTGGGAACTCAGAAAATCAATATGCTCCTTCAGAGCCATAGGGCAACACGTCCTTACTTCTTACGATTCTACTATATAATGCCATCGGCGGTACGTTCGTTCAACGAGACTGGGATGAGGGGTTCTCCTGCCAACAATCGTTTCAAGTATTGGCCGGTGTAGGAACGAGCCACGGCAGCGACTTCTGCGGGAGTTCCGCAAGCAATGACTTCTCCGCCTTTGTCTCCACCTTCCGGACCCATATCAATAATGTAGTCGGCTGTTTTAATCACATCGAGATTGTGTTCTATGACGACAACAGTATCCCCATTCTCTACCAAACGATGGAGAATTTCCAGTAATCGATGAATGTCGGCAACGTGTAAACCGGTAGTCGGCTCGTCGAGAACATATAAAGTTCGACCGGTGGCTCTTCGTGAGAGTTCTGTAGCGAGCTTCACTCGTTGGGCTTCTCCTCCGGAAAGCGTCGTAGCCGGTTGCCCTAAACGAATATAACCCAGTCCGACATCGTATAAGGTTTGTACTTTTCGGGCAATTTTAGGTTGATTTTGAAAATAATCGACGGCTTCTTCTACGGTCATGTCTAAAACTTCGGCAATATTCTTCCCTTTATAATGAACATCCAGTGTTTCGCGACTATAGCGCTTGCCTTTACAGACCTCACATGGAACAAAAATATCGGGCAAGAAATGCATTTCAATTTTAATGATACCATCGCCCTTACAGGCTTCGCAACGGCCTCCGCGCACATTGAAACTAAACCGGCCTGCTTTGTATCCACGCACTTTGGCCTCGTTGGTAGAAGCAAACAAGTCGCGAATGTCGTTGAAGACCCCCGTATAGGTAGCAGGATTGGAACGAGGAGTACGACCAATGGGGGATTGGTCAATATCAATAATCTTATCCAGTTCTTCCACACCGAGGATTTCATCGTGATCACCGGCACGTGTTTTTGCTCGATTCAACACATTCAGTAATTTCTTTTTGATGATTTCGTTCACCAAGGACGATTTACCTGAACCGGATACACCGGTAACACATGTGAAAACTCCCAAGGGAAAAGAAACATCGATGTTTTTTAAGTTATTTGCCCGAGCTCCTTTGACGGTCAGCCATCGTTCGGGGATGGGGCGTCGCTCTAAGGGTAAAGGAATCCCTTTTTTGTGACTGAGATATTGTCCGGTAATGCTGTCTGGATTGTTACAAATATCTTGAACCGTTCCTTGAGCAACGACTTGCCCGCCATGAGCACCCGGCCCCGGACCAATGTCGAGAATATAATCGGCACTGAGCATGGTTTCCTCATCGTGCTCTACTACAATCAACGTATTACCTAAATCGCGCAGACGGAGAAGCGTGCGTAATAACTTCGCGTTATCGCGTTGATGTAGGCCAATGCTTGGCTCGTCGAGAATGTATAATACACCAACCAAGCCGGAACCAATTTGGGTAGCCAAACGAATCCGCTGAGACTCGCCACCGGACAAACTGCCGGAAGGACGGTTCAAAGTCAAATAATTCAAACCGACGTTCGCTAAGAAGCCCAGGCGCTCCACAATTTCTTTGAGGATGCGATCGGCAATTAAGGTATCTCTGGCACTTAAGGTGCCTCGAACATCCATGAAAAAGCGAAGAGACTCCTCGACCGATAAAGCGGTCACTTCGGCAATGTTCAGTCCGCCGAATAAAATGGAAAGCACTTCTCTACGCAGACGTTTTCCACCACAATCGGGGCATGGGATACTACTCATATAGCGTTCGATATCTTCACGCTGAGATTCGGAATCGGTTTCACACAAACGACGTTCTAGCCAAGGAATCGCTCCATCAAAAGTGGTATCGAAGGTGGTTTTTCGTCCCTCTACTGTCACATACAATACTTTCAGCTTTTCGCGACCGGTTCCGTGC
>CALCNS010000043.1 GCA_937897315.1 uncultured Bacillota bacterium | reverse complement strand
ATCACACTGGCAAATATACTGTCAAAGATAAAGGTAACCATGGTTTGACCACCGGCACGCAGTGTAAAATACGTACTGTGATTAAAAGCATGAATTGGGAAGAGAACCGACTGTACCAATAGGAAGTTGGTGGCTAAGTGTCTCACCGCTTCTTCGGTATTGTAAATATGCGGAACGTAAGGCGCCGCTAATGCCAGTAACAAGCCGACTCCCATGGTGACGGTCACATTGAACGCAATGATTTTTTTGTCTGTGTCTTTGGCTTTTTCAATCTCCCCTGCTCCGAGCTCTTGTCCGACCAAGATGGCCACCGAATTCCCCATGGCAAAAAAGAAGACATTAAACAGCTGAGAAATCGTGCCCGAAATATTCATCGCCGCCAAGACTTGAACCCCTCGCACTGCATAACTCTGCATCACACCGGCTTGCGCCATGGACCAGATGAATTCGTTGGCCAATAAAGGGGATCCTTTGACTAAAATGGCCTTTAAGATATCGGCAGGTACTCGCAAGGTTTTAAACGCCCCTATAATAAAGGGGTTGGCTTCGCGATGCCGGTAGGTTTGGATGATGATAAAGGTCATTTCCACCAACCGTGCAATGACCGTCGCCAGAGCCGCACCGGCTACACCCATTCTGGGGAAACCAAAATGCCCGAAGATCAAGAGGTAGTTCATAACGAGGTTGACCGACATCGATAAAATTCCCGCCACCATGGCCATGAAGGTATTCCCGGTTTCACGTAAGGTGGTGGTAAAACATTGCGATAGTACAAAGGGTACAATGCCCCAAATCATGTATTTTAAGTATTCTTTGGCCAAAGCCATGGTAGCCGCAATCTCGGCTGCACTGGTGTTGTCTTTATTGAGGTACAAACCAATGATGTTCTCTCCATAGAAGGTGAAGAGGAAGATGGAAACAATGCTGATGACTATGCCAAACAGCAGCTTATAACGGAAGGTGGCACGAACACCCTCCACATCGTTCCGCCCATGGTATTGGGAAGTAAAAATCGAGGCTCCCGAGGTTCCGCCGAAAATGGTGATGTGGAAGACAAAGAAGAATTGGCTACATATCGCCACAGCCGATATGGCAGTGGTACCTAGGGTACCCACCATCACGTTATCGAGCAAGTTGACGGTACTGCTAATTCCTTGTTGTAAAATCATGGGTAAAATCAGCAACAGGAGACGCCTGTAAAAGGGCTTATCTCCAATCAATCCTTTTATTTTATGCATAAATCCCTACACTTTCAGTTTCTCAAAGGCTTGCTCCAAATCGGCAATGAGAGTGTCGGCATCTTCTAGCCCGCAGTGAATACGAACCAAGTTGACTGGGCAATCGACCGCTTCTGCTTGTTCTGGAGTGTACCCTACTGTAATATTGATGACTAAACTCTCAAAGCCCCCCCAACCTACACCAAATTGGAAGACTTTCAGGTCATACATGAATTGTTGAATTTGTTCCACCGTCCCCTTGGGCACAAAGCTAATGAGTCCATTGGTTCCGCTCATATAACGTTGGAACAGCTCTTTTTGCTGGAATGATTCGGACCCCGGGTAAAATACCTGCTCTACTTTCGGGTGTTGTTCCAGGTATTGTGCCACCTTCATGCCGTTGGCTCCGTGTTGTTTTAGGCGGATAGGCAGGGTTCGTAGTCCCCGCGTCAATAACCACGACTGATGCGGGTCCATAATCGAACCCAATAACTCACGTT
>CALCNS010000042.1 GCA_937897315.1 uncultured Bacillota bacterium | reverse complement strand
TTTCGATTATAACTTCCGAGTCCAAGGTCGTCAATATGCCAAACCAATCGGATCGAAAGAATCTTAGCACTTCTTGTTGCGTGTGTTTCTGCATTTTATCCTGGGGGTGTTTCTCTAGCCTATTTGCAGCCATGCGATAATCCACAACAGCTTGAACAACAATAGCATTGGCGAGTTCTTCATAATTACTCATGCGGTTCTCCTCCTTGCAAACAGGTTGGCTTTGACCGCTTCAATGAGATCTGCTTGAGTCTTCTCTTTCTTCTGCAAAGCTTTCATGACTTGCTCGTCTATAGTTCCTTTGCTTACGACGTGATGAATCACCACTGTTTGCTCTTGTCCCTGTCTCCATAAGCGGGCATTGGTTTGCTGATACAACTCCAAAGACCAGGTCAGGCCAAACCAGATAATAGTCGAGCCACCATTTTGTAAATTCAGCCCATGTCCGGCTGAAGCAGGATGAATTGCTGCAACAGGAATCTTGCCTTCATTCCAGTCTGCGATATCGCTTGCCGACTTGATTTGACGAACCGAAAACCTCTTAGCGATTCGTTCCAAGTCGTGATGGAACCAATAAACGATCAATACCGGCTTACCATTCGCTCCTTCGATTAAATCTTCCAAGGCATCTAGTTTGCGGTCATGAATATGGTGTGCTTTCTTGACCTCATCATAGACAGCTCCATTGGCCATTTGCAGAAGCTTATTGGCAAGAACTGCAGCATTTACAGCATCGATCTCTTCTTCCTGCCATTGCAGAATCATATCTTCACGAAGGGTATCGTAACTATTCCTTTCACTAGCACTCAGATAGACCGGAACTTCATTCATCAAACAACTCGGCATCTTCAAATAGTCCGTTGACTTCATGGAAATGGTGATATCCGAAATCAGCCGATAAATATTTTCCTCTGCTCCCGGTAAAGGTTTGTAAGAGAAAACCACTTGCTGATTGCGTTTGTCCGGGGTGAAGAATCGACTGCGATATTGAGTGATGTACCTTCCAAGTCTTTGACCCAAATCCAACAGTCGAAACTCTGCCCACAAGTCCATCAAGCCATTACTCGATGGCGTTCCGGTTAATCCGATGATGCGTTTTACTCTGGGTCTCACTTTCATTAAACTCTGAAAGCGTTTTGCACTTCCCGACTTGAAGGAAGATAACTCATCTACAACCACACAGTCATAGTCAAAGGAAATCTTGCTTCTGTTGACAAGCCAATCTACATTCTCTCGATTGATCAGGTAAATATCCGCTTTGGCCATAAGGGCGTTCCTTCTCTCTTCTTCTGTGCCAATCGCTACAGAGAACTTGAGGTTCTTGAGATGATCCCACTTCTCGATCTCCGCTGGCCAGGTTGTTTGTGCTACCCGGAGTGGGGCTATGACTAAAACCTTATGCACCTCAAAGCAATCGAACAAGAGTTCTTGCAACGCAGTTAGTGTAATAACCGTTTTGCTCAGCCAAGTCCCATATCCAGAAACACCGCAGCAATTGGATGTCGCACGATGTAATCAATCGCATAGCTTTGATATTCGTGTGGTATGAACTTCATTTGGCATCACCTCCCACCGCTTGTAAGATGCTCTCGATTTGCTCCACTTGGTCGATACAGTAAACTGAAAACCCAAGTCTCTCCAACTGCCTTTTTCGGTATACTTGGAGGGGTCGCATTTTCTTTCTCGGTGCTTTCAATTCCACGAAAGCCAAGTTTCCACGAGGTAATAAGACTAATCGGTCAGGCATACCACTTAACCCAGGACTAACCATCTTTGGTGCAATTCCTCCCACCTCTTTTACTGCTTTTACCAAGGTCTGCTCGATATATTTTTCGTTCAATTTTCTACCTCCCATCTGACACAAGAACACAAGATCACAAGATTTTCCCTATATTACCTACGCGCGTGTATGCACACAGGCATTCACTGTCTATATCTAAAAATAGCATTTCAAATATAAGGGAAAATCTTGTGTTGTGTTGTGTTCACTCCAGGCTATAACGATAGATGCGCTGTCTACCATAGATCGGCAAACGCTTAATAAGATTGGTACGTTCCCAACCCGGAATCTGAGCCATAATGACAGCAATCTGATAACTATCCGTAGCCTTTAGCTCAGAGAGATTGCGATGGAAACATTCGCACCAAATTTCCGCATTGCTTACAGAAGTTCGTGTAGCTCTTCCCACATGTTTGACCTCGCCAAACTCGCTACCGCTTAAGTAGTTTCGTCGAGCAAATAGATCCAAGCTATCCCAATCCATTGGCAGCTTTGAACTCAGGTATTCTTCCACCATGCCAACTCGCTCATCGATCTCCAGCGCACCCTTTTGTGCCTTCTCTGCCTCGCGAAGCACTTTACCCTCGAGATAGAGTTTTTCGCCACCCAACCATATCGCTTTTGACTCCGCCCAGAACTGGCATCTGAACTCCTCCGTGAACTCCCAGGTCTTTTGCTGCTCTTTCTGATGCACCTTGATAATCCAGAAGCGACGATTGCCTGTGATGTCACGTAAATATCCACGCTCCCCATTCACTGTTGCAATGATGATGCACTGCCTTGGATGGCTTTCTACTACTCTGCCATAGGAAGGTCTGTATTTATCGTCCGAGGTCGAGAGGAAGGCTTTGATTTTCTCGATATCGGCTTTTTTCATGCCAGCAAGCTCGCCAATTTCCACCACCCAAAACCCCTGTAGTTTCTCAGCTCCAGTCTTATCATCCATATCGGTTAGTGTTAGAGATTCCGAATAGAATTCTGGTGTGACAAGGTCTTTCACAATCGTGCTTTTGCCAATGCCTTGCTCTCCGTCAATGACGGGAACACAGTCGAATTTGATACCCGGGACATAGATACGAGCCACAGCCGCTGCAAAGACTTTTCGGGTTATAGTGCGGGTGTATTCCGTATCCTCAGCTTGCATATACTTAATAAAGACATCCTCAACTCGCTTCACCCCATCCCACGCGGGAAGGGAGTCCAGGTAATCTCTGATAGGGTGAAAGTGTCGGTCATCCGCTATTTTGGTAAAAGCCACATCGTGGTTTCTACTGGAGAAAGGAAGATAGCGAATATCGATAACCGACTTCAACTGTGCTGTATCGGCATCTCTCCAGAAAATGTTTCCTTCCGGTCGTTCCCAGGGGAGTGCTCCTGTGACTTGGATGCGGTTTGCTAGCTGGTTATAAGCGAAATTCGCAAAATCTGGGTCGTTGTTCAGGATGAGATTTAAGTTATAAACACTGTTTTCTAAGAGACTGGTTCTTGGCTGATACTTAAGCAAGGTCTTCCAGTCATCCTCACCTGTGGGAAAGTCCACCGCTGCTTCTGCTAAACGTTCATTGGCAGCTAGAACTTTGACTTCATCGAGTTGCATCGCAAACTCGCACATCTCTTTAAAGGACTTTTTATTGTCTTCATCACCAAACTTATGGATGCGGACGAGGTCAAAGGCATTGCAGAGTTTCAGATAAGCAGGGTCTTTGGCATGGTGGCTGTAAGCGAACTTTCCCTCTTCTTTGATCTCAACACCCGCCATACTGCTCGATCCGATGAAGTGGTATCTGTTTTCGTTTTCTGTTGGACTGTATATTTCTGGCAAGAAGGTTTCGATGGCTATGGTTATGGGATAATAAGCCCGGTTGAAAAGTCCGACAACCCCATCCTTCGCCAGAGGATCTTGGACTTTCTTGTCGGTGATGGTATTGGCTTTACTCTCCCGAGACGAAGTCGGTAGCCTGGTAGGGTCTGTCCATTCTGGGTGAGCACTCAAAATCTCATCGGGGTTAAGCCACATCTTCTCCACTTCCCGATAAACAAAGATGCCGTTGGACGAAGTGGAAGGCCAATACATCAGCTGATTTGGCTGATAGGAGCATTCATCAAAGTAATCGATACCGAGCATTTGAGCTAAGTATCTTGACACAGCCACAAACTCTTCCGGTGTTACATCTCTTGTAAGGGGGAAAACCAACCGGACTCTGGGGCTGTCTTTTGTATGACTATGGGTCGAGTATAGGATTGAGGTAAAAGGGATAACGGTTTCAAAGTTTTCAAGAAACGCTGTGTCGATTCGGTCTCCATCCAAAGCTATCATGGAACGATGCTCTACTGCGTCGACTTTCCTACGACCACCCTTAAGTGCTCCGGCAACGAAACCACCGTGGTCTTTAGCATTATCTTTTTGTGCCTTGTTAAACTTGGCATACTCTTCAGCGGATTCCGTAGTACGGATCGTAACTTTCAACCTTTCCTTCAGCTC
>CALCNS010000041.1 GCA_937897315.1 uncultured Bacillota bacterium | reverse complement strand
GATCTCCCCAAGGAGGATTCAATTGCACCTTGTTCCAAAGATTCTTTTCTCGACTTTGTGCAATACTAACCAAACCACCGGCAATCAACAAGCCAGGGAAAATCCAAGGGAATTTGAAGTAATACGAACCGACCATGGCGGCAAAGAATAGCATCCAGGTCATACGATCACTCAGTACTTTGCGCCCAATATTGACAGCTGCCACCGCAATAAACCCCACCGCCATGGGACCAATGTATCGTAAAGCATTCGTAGACATGTGATGATCTTGTAAAAACTGTCCTAAAAAAGAAAGCAGGGTCATGAGAACCAAAACCGGTAATGCCCAAACCAGCAAGGTTAAGAAAGCCAACAAGGGCCCTCCCTTTTTGTAGCCAATGGCCACAATCGTTTGAGTGCTACTGGGACCCGGTAAAAAGGTGCAGAGAGCAATGAGCTCCACGAGCTCTTCTTCCGTAATATAGTGCTTCTTGGTAATCATCTGGTCCGTAATCACACCATAATGTGCTTCAGGACCACCATAAGCTCCCAAAGAGACCATGAAGACATCCCAGAGAAATGTGCGCCAGTCTAAACGATCTTGATTCATCGTTAACACCTCTTTTGCTTTGCGTTATACATATACATAGATTTGCATCGTTTGTTCCATTCATCCATGTGATATCAGATTGGATACTATAAAAATTTCTCACTGTCTATTGAGAATCCTTTGCACTTAACATCTAATTTATACAAATATTCCATGGTTTTGATGATTCAAACAGAAGAAGTATTGTCATCCATACAAAAGAATCCCCTTTGTTCTACTCGTGAAAAAAGCTTGAACAGAGGGGATTCAGTTTATTGAAAAATATTTGCTAGTTGTTCCAATTCCGGCCAGCGGATGGCCTCTTGTTCATCGGTCACTTTCGCGATGGTTTTGACCATGAGTTTATGCATGAAACTCATCTTCTTTAAGGGATACGCACCACCTAGCCACACCAATGGTTTGGCATGTTTCTTTAGAGATTCCGAGAAGTTATTCTGAAGTTGGTTACTCATCTCTTTCTCTTGCATGCCACATAGGAAGAGTGCAAGCGGTTTTCGAAGTAGTTCGTCTTCATGGCTTTTTAAATACGCTTCCGCTGCCGGTTGAATCTTTCCAACATACACAGAAGCACCAACTATAACCGCATCAAATTCTTGAAGATTCGGTTCTGGATACCTCTTAAGGTCAAAGGATTGGCTTCCCTGACCAATGGCAGCGACCAATGCTTCTGCGCACCTCTGTGTGGTTCCATAAGTGGTAGTATATAAAACGGCTGTTTTCATGAGTCCTCCTATTTTATGGCATTGGCAATGGATTGTAGATACGCTTTCGAGGTGATAGTGGCTCCAGCGACGACATCCACACCAGTGGTTTGTTTTTGCATCACTTGCACAAAAATCTTTTCGGCTAAGTCCTTCATGGGAAACATCACATCCTGATCCAAATGGATTTCTGTAATCTTTCCATTTTGAACGTAAACAGTCACCTGATTGCT
>CALCNS010000040.1 GCA_937897315.1 uncultured Bacillota bacterium | reverse complement strand
TGTCGAAAAAATTGGAGCAGGAGGTAGCCAATAGATGTTTTTGAAATCGGCGTTATCTTTTGCACGACTTGAATACCGAACCCTGCGATTTTATCCGTCAAGCTTTTTTCTAGCAATTGTTCAAAGCTTTGTAACGACGGGCATGTGGTTTTTTGTTTCACTATTTTTAAAGGACTATGCAGATAAATCTCTTGCCAGCTATGGTGGTGATTTCGTTTCCTATATGGTCATCGGAGTTGTTTTTTTTCAAAATGCCGGCATCATCATGACCTTGCCTTATCAGAGTATCAATACTGCTTATTGGGATAAAAGACTTGAAGTTTACAACTCATCCTCTTATGGCATATGGGCTTTTATAACCGGACGTTTTATTTGGACATCCTTATATCAATTCATCATTCAAATTGGAGTATTGACCTTCGCGGTGTTGATCGCGGGTGTAAACATCAACACAAACATTCCTGTGATTCCCCTGATTTTGTTTTATCTTTCATTTATTTTCACGTGCCTTGGGTTTGGCTTGATTGGCGCGAGTAACATCTTTAATCTCGAAGTGAAACAAGGTCGCGAACCTTTTACCTGGCTCGTTGATGTTTTAGCTCGAATCTTTTCGGGGATTTATTATCCTCTAGCTGTCCTCCCTGCCAGCATTCATTTTGTTTCACGCTTAATTCCACATACTTATGCGCTTGAAGGCATTCGTCTCGTTATGCTGAGTGGTTATGGCTTCGAAAATAGTATCGTGCTGAACAACACTTTGATCATGCTGGGCTTTGCAATTATTTCCATGATACTGGGCATTTATTCATTGCAAAATGCCTTAGATAAAGCATACAAAGGAAATGGAGTAGGAATGGTAGTCTAACTTCCTTTAACTAGATAAAATCTACTACAAAGCAAAAGGAGAGCAAATTAAATGAGAGAGACCGTTTATTATCAGCGCAATGCACCTGATCCTGTATTGGATGAAGCAACCGTACTTCACATAGTACTGCAACATGTAGCCGATGCTAAGGCATTAAGTGCAATCGACGAATCAGGTGGTGAAGCCCGGGCTTACGCGGTGGATGACAACATTGTTTTGAAGGTGCAGCGCCCCCAACAGCTACGCTCGAGCACAAGTCTTGAAAAGGAAGTGCTTTTTCTAAAGCAACTTGAAAAGCAAACCAATGTGAGCGTTCCCCGTGTTCTTGGTTATGGAAAAAAGGATGGCATTGAATACATTTGTATGACCCGCATGCACGGAACTGCTGCTGAAAACGTCAAATTTACTAGCTCAGAAAAGAAAGCACTGTTATTAGAATTAGGAAAAGAGCTGCGCAAAATACACAGTATCGACCAACAACCTTTTTTAGATAGCGGTCTCTTTCCTCACGATGAACCTGAAGATTTGAAAGAAAGAATACGCCGCCGTTATCTCAATGCTTTGCGCAAAAAAGCTGACTTAAGTCCGGCAAGAATGAATTTAGCCCTAGAAGCCATGGAACAAGAGTTGAGCATGATACAAAATGCCGGTGAATTCGTTGCCTTACATGTTAATCCGTACCTTCCTCATGTGTTTGTGGACAAAGACACTCACCAATATAGTGGTATTATTGATTTTGGAGATGCGTATATTGGACACCCCATCTTTGATATGTGGTATTGGAAAGTCAAGAGCCGAAAGATCCTCTTGAGAGCGTATACCGCCGAAAAGCCAGTGAGTGAAAATTTCTTGAAAATCTTTGAGTCCTTGAATCGGATATCCATTATAATGCAAGATTATATTTAAATCTCGAAAACGAAACACATAATCAAATAAAAAAAAGCCATCCATTCGGGTGGCTTTAAATCTTTCCTCACTTCTTATTGCCCACATGGCGTGGTGGGTGCAAATACTGCGACTACCACTTCTCACTCACCCGCAATAAACTCCTCAAGAGTATAATCCACCAACTCATATTCCTGCTCAAGAGAGGCGAGAAATGCAGCGAGCGTATCTTCGTATTCCGTTTGCGTGACCTCTTCACTGTTGATATACCACTGATCCTTGCTGGCAGATTTGTGAGACCATTGGCCCACGAACTCGTAGTTCAAGAGCGGTTCAACTACAAGAGCACCTTCATTAGTACTGAAACGGTACCAGGTTCCCCATGAACCGGAATCGTATCCATTGGCGGAACAAAGAATCCAGCTCGTCTGACCTTCCACCCGTTCTTTGCATAGTAAAAAGCGTGATTGCGCAAACTCCAAGGATTCTGCCTCTAAATAATTCGCCCAGAAAAACGGCACAGAGGCGTTTTGCGAAAGAGGAGCCAAGGGTCCGCCAGAATCGATGCCTGCATACGCAGAGATGGTATCGGTAGTGTTGAAGGAGCGAACTTCATCTTGTTCTATTGTGAAAATCACACAACCCGAAGAAGCTGAAGCTCCGGGTGTAAATACCACCAACTCCGGTATGGTATTGAAATCCAGATCCAACAGCGTTAGTTTTTGAATCCCTGCAGATATCGGCTGCAACGTGGACCGATAAAAATCTTCGTAGAGCTGCAAATACGTTACTTGTGCCACAAGACCTGCACGCACTGTTGCGAAATAAGCACTGAAATCAGCATCTTCAACCACATAGCGGTTGTCTTGATATACAAGCTCAATTTGATCCTCGGTCAAAGAATACCCGTTGATGAGGATAGCCCCGCCGTCTGCAGAGGTTGCGTTAATCCCATACAATACAGGCTCTTCAGCGAAACGATCTTGCTTTTTCACAGCACCCAACGCTTCAAGGCGAGAGACGAGTTCCGCCATTTGTTCCCCATCGAACTCGATTGTCAGGGGTTCTTTGCTATTCTCGCGCGTAATTTGGCTGACTGCATGTTCCATGGGGTTCTCGTCAAAATGAAAATCTAAAGTTGTTTTAGAGTTTGCTAAAAACCAAACAACGATAATCAATGAAAGTACAAGCGTTGCAATACCAAAATTCCGTTTTCTCAGAAAAGTTGTGTTCATTTCACCGTTTGTTTTCATAAGTTCTCCCTCAAAATCTTGACCATGGTTTTACCCTTGGCCAGTTCATCAATAAGTTTATCTAAGTAACGGATCTCGCGCATGGTGGGTTCTTGAATCTCCTCTACCCGCACTCCACAAATAACCCCCTTGATTTGGCTCCGAGCGGGGTTCAGATTGGGTGCTTGAGAAAAGAAATCCTCGTAATTGGTCTGCTTTTCAATTTGAGCCTCCAGCTCTTCTTGGCTGTAACCAGTCATCCAGAGGATAATGGCATCGACTTCTGCTTTGGTTCGCCCTTTCCTCTCGGCTTTGGCTATATACATAGGATACACTTTGGCAAATGGCATCGCATATACTTTTTGGATGTTCATATAAGACCCTCGCTCTCCAATTTATTCGTTAAAGCATAATTCCTTAAAATGGACAAAATATCCTGCAGTAAAAACGACTCCCTTTTCATGGGGAGCCGTTTTAAGCGTCGCTACACTCAAGCTATCCTTTTTATCTTACTATTCAACTGCCAATGTCATGCACAATTTTATACCCAGCATCGGCTTGCTATCCGTCCATGACAGCTTTATCGGCAAAGTGAGAAAGGTTTTTACGTTAGCTCCGGAGACCCTGCGTTGCGATACAAGTAAGTCACAATGTCGGCTCTTGGTGAGTGATTCTCGGGTGAAAATGCTTTGCCGGTGCCGTGTAATAGCCCTCCCACATCAGACCAAGCCAAGGCATCGGTGTAGAACGCTCCGGGATAATTCGTGCTCAATGTGCTGTTTCCGCTAGCCGTTGGTTTGCCGTTGGATCTCCACAAAAAGGTGATAACTTGCGCGCTGGTACACTCTTGTTGAGGGGAAAAGGTGGTTGCAGAAGTACCGCTGGTTATGCCCTGCTCTACTGCCCAGAGCACAGGTTTATAAAAGTAGTCGGTGGCTCTCACATCACGAAAGGGGTTGTTACTGCTTTGGGGTTCTGGGCTGCCTTTCGCGCGCCACAAGAATGTGACGACCTGTCCCCGATTACAAATAACATCGGGTCCGAAAGCCGTTGCACTAATTCCAGAGGTCACTCCGTTTTGCAAAGCCCAAATGACGGCATTTTCATAGTAACTACCTTTAGAAACATCGCTGAAGTTGTGTTTGGATTGTGCAGGTCCCGAGGGTTCTGAAGGCGTGGTAGGTTGGGTTGGGTTCACCGTGGTTTCTGGTTCTGTAGTAGGGATAAAGCGAAACTCCGCGTGGTTCGGTGCATTGAAATTTTCATGCGACCATATGATTACATAGGTTCCGTCGGTGTTTTTTTCGTTTGCGGCATTGACCACCATTTTGGTGTTCCCCGAAGGTCTAAAGCTAAAGATATCGTTGTTGTTCTCAGAATAGATGTTCCACATATAAGGAGTGCTCACGGCTTTAAGGCGGTTTCCATTTTGCAAAGTTCCGCTCAGTCCCAAGTAGGTGCCATCGGCCAGTTTCAGCGTGATTTTGCCGTTGCCTTGGTTCTCTGCATAATACGCTTGGTTTGTGCTGAGTTTACGCAACTCGGCATCTCCCTTTGAGGTGAGGTTCAGGTAGTTGTTCATCGCACGCAAATAGTACCAGCCGTCCGCTAAAAGTGTATTTTGTGTCGTGGGGGTGGTTGCTTCGCCTACTTGAATATCAAAGTCGGTCAACCAGCGAGTTTCGTAGCGAACTTGGATGGCTATGGTTCCGCTCTTGGTCAGCTTCGCCCCCTGCTTCACGTATTCGCCTGACATGACATAGGTTAATTTCGAGTTGGTGTAGCTCAGTTTTTTGCTATCGGCATCTATAAAGGTGAGTTCTAAGCCGGTGAGGTCTAAGGTCTCTCCAACTTTGTAATTGGTCTTGTTGGGGAGTTTATCAATATAGAGCCCGGTTTTGCTCGAATCGTAGGCTTGGATTTCTTTGGTATAGGTTTTGGTATACCAGTTGCCGTTTTGCACGGTTACAATGAGGTTGGCTTTGCCTATGGCAAGCACCTCAAAGCCCTTACCGGTGCTGTTTATTTTTATCACACTCGGGTTCGAGGACGTGAGTGTATACGGGTGAGAAAGTCCATCGGTAAAAATAGGTTTCACATCGGAAAGCTGTTTCCCCACTTCCCAACCGGTTGTTGGCAAACCGCTTAAGTAATTTACGGTAAAGTCGTATTCCGGGTAGTCGCTTTTCATGGGAGCAACGCTGCTGTATTCTTGCAGTCCCCAGCTGGTGAGCAGTGCTGCAAGGCTATCTTGTTTAAATGCGTCGTCCAGTGCTTGGTAACGCACTTGTTGGCCGTCAAAATAGACCAAAGCTGGAATGCTGGCATTGGTGGGGTTGCCGAGGTCGTTACTCATTTTCAAGGCGTCTAGCGCGTTTTTGCCATAATGGCCAGATCGGGTCATATCGAAGGAGTATAGGTGCAAATCGGAATTCATGGCATATCTCATGATTCGGTTGGTAATGAAAACCGAAGTCTCGCAGTTCGACAGGTCAAAAACCAATGCCAAAAAGGGGTTGCCAATGTCGTTGTTGGCATAATACATCATTTTTCTTAAGTCATTGTAATAAATTGGCGTGATGCCAAACTGCTCGTATTGGTCATAGGTAGTTTGGGGAGCATCTCCAACTAGCGTAGTGGTATCGGTGGCAGGAAGGTCAAACCAGGTGGTGGCTCCCGGGTAATGGAACTGCATTTGGTTGCCTTGTATGTTCACCGATTTTTCGTCGTAAGGAGCATAGGCAGTCGTTCCATTTTTTAGTTTCAAAGTAAAGTAGCGTTCATTGGCGTGAAAAGAGATTTCTGCACAGTCGCTGTTACTGCTGTTACCAAACAACTGTACATAAAAATGATACTCCAAACGATCGGTAG
>CALCNS010000039.1 GCA_937897315.1 uncultured Bacillota bacterium | reverse complement strand
ATTTTACTTGGACCAGAGGAAGATATTAAAGAAGGTCAGACAGTTCGCGGAACCCGCCGTGTCATGTCTGTGCCGGTAGGAGATGCCCTAATTGGCCGAGTCATCAATGCTGTTGGAGAACCAATCGATGGGAAAGGTCCTATTGCCTCTACTGGATTCCGTCCGGTGGAAACCTTAGCTCCCGGAATCATCGACCGTCAACCCGTATTTGAGTCACTGGCCACCGGGTTAAAAGTCGTCGACTCCATGACTCCCATTGGCCGGGGACAACGCGAATTAATCATTGGAGACCGTGGTACTGGGAAAACAGCCATGGCTGTGGACACCATTATCAACCAAAAAGGCAAAGATATTATTTGTATTTACGTTGCCATAGGTCAGAAGTCATCCAGTGTGGCTCGTGTCGTAAAAAAACTAGAAGATTATGGTTCCATGGATTACACCATTGTGGTGGCGGCTTCCGCTTCTGAACCTCCTGCTTTGCAGTTTATTTCTGCATATGCCGGATGTGCTATTGGGGAAGAGTTTATGCATCAGGGCAAGCATGTACTCATCGTTTATGATGATTTAACCAAACATGCTGTCGCCTATCGAACCGTTTCCTTGTTGTTGCGCCGCCCACCAGGGCGTGAAGCATTCCCAGGCGATGTTTTTTATTTGCATTCCCGCTTATTAGAACGTGCTGCTAAATTATCCGATCAACTGGGTGGAGGTTCTTTGACCGCTCTACCTATTGTCGAAACACAAGCAGGTGACGTCTCCGCTTACATACCGACCAACATTATTTCGATTACCGACGGCCAAGTTTTCTTAGAGAATGACCTATTTTTCTCTGGTCAACGTCCGGCAATGAACGTTGGTATTTCGGTTTCTCGTGTGGGTGGTGACGCTCAGATTCGTGCCATGAAGCAAGTCGCAGGACGTATGAAAGCAGAACTGGCTCAATATCGTGAATTGGTTTCTTTCGCTCAATTCGGTTCGGATTTAGATGATGAAACCAAGTTCCGTTTGAACCGTGGAGCTCGATTGACCGAGTTGCTGAAGCAGGGTGAAAACGTTCCTATGTCGGTAGAAGAGCAAGTAATCTCTATTTATACAGCTGTGAATGGACATTTGGACGAATATTCCATTGAGAAAATCCAGCCGTTTGAACGTGATTTCTTGGCATTTATTCGAGATCAACATGCAGAAATCATCAATGATATCAACACCACCAAAAGATTAACCGATGAAAATCGGGCTGCTTTGGAAAGAGCCATCAAAGAGTTCAAAGCGATCTTTGGTGTGGCTTAACGCAATGGGAAGGAGGCATTCCCATGGCGAAAGGTATTAAGGAGATGCGTAGACGAATCCATAGCGTCTCCAATACAGAACAGATTACAAAAACAATGAAAATGGTTTCTGCTGCAAAACTTCGTAAAGCAGAAGCAGCAGCGTATCAGTCTAGAGATTATACCGATGCAGTCATATCCGTTGTCAATCGTGTGATCAGTCAAATGGATACTTCAGATATATCGCATCCTTTTATGCATAGCAATCCTGAAGGGAAGACGGCGATTATCGTCATCACTTCCGATAGGGGATTATGTGGTGCCTTCAATGGCAACCTCATTCGGGCCGGTCACGAAGAGTATCATAAAGCGATGAGCTCCTACGGTGGTTGCCTTATGGTCTTAGGGAATCGCGGTGTCGATGCCTATCGTCGCTTGAAAATCCCCATGAATCATGTGGGTAGAGACGTGGGAGACTTTGCGAACGTCTTGACATTACGCCAATTGACTCCTAAAATTGAGCAACTCTGGAAATCCGAAGGGTATAGTAACTTGAAAGTGATTTATGCTTTTCATGTCACTGCCATCTCATATCAAGTAAGAGTTCTGGATGTGTTGCCCTTTAAAGCAGAAGTTGTATCCGAGCAATCTGCTCAATATCTATTTGAACCGGGCGCAGAGGCCGTTGTTTCATCCTTGCTTCCGAGCTATTTAGAAGCAAGCCTCTTTAAAGCATTATTGGAAACCAAAGCCAGTGAACATGGTGCCCGTATGGCTGCTATGGATAATGCAACAAGAAATGCAGCCGACATGATAAAACGTTTAACGTTACACATGAATCGGTTACGGCAATCTGCCATTACCGATGAGCTACTGGAAATCATCAATGGTGCTGAGGCGCTGAAAGGATAGAACATTCTATCTGAAACAATGTGCAAGGAGGAATAATATGTCTGATGGTTATATTACCGCAGTCATCGGACCTGTCGTCGATGTGCGATTCGCCGATGGTGATTTACCCAAAATCACTCATGCTGTACGAATTATATCCCCAAATGTAGAGAAGGCAATTGTTGCCGAAGTTTCTCAGCATTTAGGTGATAATACCGTTCGTTGTGTCGCTTTGTCGAGCACAGATGGACTGGTGCGTGGTTGTAAAGTAGAGAATACCGGCGCTCCCATTCGCGTACCGGTTGGCAAGAATACATTGGGAAGAATTTTAAATGTCCTTGGTGAAGCAGTGGACCAAAAAGGACCCATCGAAAGCGACACCTATTTACCCATCCATAGACCGGCTCCCGACTTGGTGGATCAATCGGTTTCTACTGACATTTTGGAAACAGGTATCAAGGTTATCGACTTGATTTGTCCTTATCCCAAAGGTGGTAAGATTGGTTTATTCGGTGGTGCCGGTGTTGGAAAGACTGTTTTAATTCAAGAACTCATTCGTAACATAGCTACGGAACATGGGGGCTATTCTGTTTTCGCCGGCATAGGGGAACGGAGCCGCGAAGGCAATGGTCTATACTTAGAAATGACGGAGTCCGGAGTTATTGACAAAACATGTATGGTCTTCGGACAAATGAACGAGCCACCGGGTGCCCGTTTGCGTGCTGGACTAACCGGGTTAACTATGGCGGAGTATTTCCGCGACGAAATGGGACAAGATGTGTTGTTCTTTGTCGATAATATGTTCCGTTTTGTTCAAGCCGGTTCTGAAGTATCCGCTTTATTAGGACGTATGCCTTCTGCAGTAGGATATCAACCTACTTTGGCTACGGAGTTAGGACAAATTCAAGAGCGCATCGCTTCTACCAATAAGGGTTCGATCACTTCCATACAAGCCATTTATGTACCTGCGGATGACTATACGGATCCCGCTCCGGCTACCTTGTTTGGACATTTGGACGCAACAACGAACCTTGACCGTGGTTTAGCAGCTCAAGCTATATTCCCTGCAGTGGATCCGTTAGATTCTAGTTCCAAGTATTTGGATCCCCGCATTGTCGGTGAAGAACATTACAGAGTCGCCCGCGGAGTACAGCAAGTTTTGCAACGTTATAAAGAACTCCAGGACATCATAGCCATTTTGGGTATGGATGAGCTTTCTGAGGATGACAAAAAGACAGTTCAACGCGCAAGAAGAATTCAAAGGTTCTTGTCACAGCCCATGTTCGTAGCTGAAGCCTTTACAGGTCAAGAGGGGCGATATGTCACCCGACAAGAAACGGTGCGTGGTTTTGCCGAAATTCTCGCCGGTAACTATGATGATTTACCGGAGTCTGCTTTCTACATGAAAGGCTCAATTGACGAAGTCCGCGGAAACAAATAAGGAGAGAAGCAATGGCGAAGAAATTCGATGTAGAAATCGTCACGGCTCAGGGGCGTTTTTGGCGTGGTGAGGCTGATATGGTAATCATGCACACGGTAGAAGGTGAAATGGCCGTGATGGCGGGACACATACCTGTCGTGGCCGCTTTGAAACCCAGTCCTTTAAGGATTCGCGACGAAAACGGTACCATGCAAATCGTCTCGGTTGGGGGTGGTTTCATGGAAATGGAAGGTAAGAAAGCTACATTCCTATTGCGCAGTGCCGAATGGCCGAAGCATATTGATGTAGCCCGTGCGGAAGAAGCAAAGCGCCGTGCAGAAGAGAGATTATTAAAAGCTGACGATACTACCGATCAAGAGAGAGCAGAAGCCGCCTTACAAAGAGCAGTTTCCCGTTTGAAGATTGCCCAAAGCAATCGCGAATAAACAGCAGCCGTGGAGATGGTTGTCTCCACGGCTTTGTTATGTACCCTTTCGGCAAAGGATTCGATGTCCATTACCGCGAAATAAAGAATGTTGTGTTTGAATCGAAAGCACTTGGAGGAATGTTCAATGTCGACTTTTCATATTTGGGGAAATCATCCAACTTCCGGTAGAATACCTGTACATGGAGCAAAAAATGCCGTACTACCCATCATGGCATCGACGCTGTTAATTCCTGAACCTTGCCTTCTAACAGGAGTTCCCTATGAGTTAGATGATGTTCGCTTAATGATGAAGATATTGGAATCTTTAGGGGTACATCTGCAACGAGAGGAAGATCGATTGTGGGTAGATGCCAGTCACGTTGTGAAGACTGAAGCACCCTATGACCTGGTTTCGGGGATGCGCGCCTCTTTCGTCATTCTAGGACCACTTCTAACCCGATTCAAAGAAGCAAAAGTGGCTATGCCGGGTGGATGTGCCATTGGTACTCGCCCCGTGGATTTGCATTTAAAAGGATTAGAGGCTTTAGGAGCGGAACTGGAACTCGCACACGGATATGTTCAAGCAAAATCAACCCAATTAAAAGGTACTAAAATTTACTTGGATTTTCCTTCTGTAGGAGCAACACAAAACATTCTCATGGCTGCAACGTTAGCAGAAGGAACAACCATCTTAGAAAACGCAGCTGCTGAACCCGAAATTAGCGACCTAGCCACGTTCCTAAATGCGTGCGGTGCAAAAATCCATGGAGCCGGTACCAATTTGATTCGAATCGAAGGGGTAAAAACCCTAAGAGCTACTCAGCACGAAATCATTCCCGATCGGATTGAAGCGGGTACATTTTTAGTGGCAGCAGCCATCACGCAGGGAGATGTTCTGGTAGAAAATGCGGTGTCAGATCATTTGAAACCGGTATTAGCCAAATTACGAGAGGCAGGACATCTATTGACCGAATATCCCGAGGGTATACGGGTGATGGGTGGCAAGACGACGCTACCCACTCATATTACAACTTTACCGTATCCCGGGTTTCCAACCGATATGCAAGCACAATTTATGGCTCTACAAGCGAAATCCATTGGCAACAGCACCATCACCGAAACGGTGTTTGAGAATCGTTTTATGCATGTCAATGAATTCATCCGCATGGGGGCTAATATTCGAATTGATGGTAGAATAGCTTATATTCAAGGAGTGAACAGGTTGATGGGAGCACCGGTTCGTGCGACGGATTTACGAGCAGGTTCCGCATTGGTTTTGGCTGGTTTAGCTGCAGAAGGTGAAACCATTGTACACGACATTTTCCATATCGATCGGGGCTATATGCAACTCGAGAAAAAACTACAAGGAATCGGAGCATGCATAAAAAGAATGGATTAATCCTCTGTTCAAGTCATCCATTTTATGGTATACTCTAGAACAAATAAAAAAGTGAGGAGTGGACACGATGGCAAATGTTGTTACGGATACAAGTTTCCTCGAATTACAGCTTAGGTCCAAAGGCAAAGTCCGCGATATCTATGATGTAGGAGATGCCCTTTTACTCATAGCTACCGATCGAGTTTCTGCTTTTGACGTGGTTCTGCCAACCGGTATAGCTCATAAAGGACAGGTATTAACTCAAATTTCAAAGTTCTGGTTTGAGAAGTTTGCTCATATCGTACCGAATCATATGATTACAACCCATGTAGCAGACATGCCTGAACCTATTTGCCGATATCCTGAACAACTGCAGGGAAGAAGCATGCTGGTAAAAAAAGCAGAGGTAGTGCCAGTAGAGTGTGTTGTTCGTGGTTACTTAGCCGGTTCTGGTTGGAAGGAATATCAAAAGCAGGGTACGGTATGTGGTATCACTTTGCCAAAAGGGCTCGTGGATTCAGAAAAATTACCGGAACCTATTTTTACACCGGCAGCGAAGAATAATGTAGGTCACGATGAAAATATTTCTTTTGAGCGCATGAACGAAATTGTTGGTGTTGAATTAGCGAACAAGCTCAAAGAGATTTCGATGAGACTATACAAAGAAGCAGCGGCTTATGCATTGGAGAAGGGCATTATTTTAGCCGACACGAAATTTGAGTTTGGGTTGTATCAAGGTGAGATCATACTCATCGATGAATGTTTTACCCCCGATAGTTCGCGGTTTTGGCTTTTATCGGAGTATAAGAAAGGTCAATCACAAGCCAGTCTTGACAAGCAGTTCATTCGTGACTGGTTAGAAACAACCGATTGGAACAAAGAACCTCCTGCACCCATGTTACCGGATTGGGTCATTCAAGGAACCATCGACCGATATCTAGGTGCATACAAAGTGTTAACCGGTCGTGACTTAATGGAATAAAAAAAGGCGGCCTATATGGCTGCCTTTTTCAAAGGAGAATCTTATGATCCTAGATACAGACTATTGTTGTGTCACCTTTCAAAATGTTCATACCGCTTTACGATTCGAAAGGGATATGAAAGCGCATTCTTTACAAGTGCGGTTGATTCCGGTGCCCAGAAAAATCAGTGCGACCTGTGGTATGGCTGCGAGAGTTTCTCTTCAAGAATGGGAAGTGGTTAAAACAAAGATGCTCTCAGAACAGCTAGAATTTGAAAAGGTATTCCATATCACGAAGAACGATTTGAAAGAGGTTTCTTTAGTGCCCTAAAACCTGAATGAGCAAGAGACCTGCCATCAGTCCAATGAGAGTGAAGATAGCAGGAGTTCGTCCTTTATTCATCAAAATGACTTGAGGCATGATTTCACAGTAGGTGACATACAGCATCGCTCCTCCAGCGCCAGCCAGAGATAAAGCAATAAAATAATCGGAAATATTGCCAATCCAGTAACCTAAGACCGCATCAAATAAAGTAGGCACCCCCGACAAGGCAGTCAAAAAGATGGTT
>CALCNS010000038.1 GCA_937897315.1 uncultured Bacillota bacterium | reverse complement strand
CGAACTTTGTTCGCTATCTGTACAGCAATCCAAGTGGCTCCGATAGAAATAGACCAGATTCCCATTCGTGCTGGAGTTGCTGAGGTCAATCTTCCTGATGCGTTTACCTTAATACTACCTTCTTTCAATGCTGTTCGCAGTGTGGGAGATGCTTTAGTGATGACACTCACAGAGTTTCCTGAAATCCAACGAGTTCAGTTTCTCATAGATGGAAAGAATAGTAATTTTTTATCCAGAAACAGTGCTCAGTATGAGATCAATTTGCCAGTCAGTCGACCTGTTTGGCCAAATGAGGAGAGCAGCAAGCAAGAAAGCAAAACGATTGTATATTGGTGTATTCCAACAACTTCGTATTTAGTACCTATTACAGTTCGCTTACCACATTCGGAAAATGTGAGTGAACAAGCGCTGTCGATTCTGCGCCAAGGTCCTCTGTTCTATGCCTCCCAGTTTACACCTTCTGTCGAGTTAATACTATCGCCGCAGGATGATTTACGTCAACCTATTCCGATTCGTAGCTTTTCAGTCTTCCATCGTGTAGCGTTTGTGGACTTAGATTGCTCCGCACAAGATACAGTCTACTGCGATGAGGAGTTCTCAACTGCACTTAGAGCGGTTGTGCAAACGCTGACAGAGAGTGGAGAAATTGATAAGGTCCAATTTATGTTTCGAGGGAAACGGATGGCAATGGTAGTGGACGATATAAACCTTGGGGATCCGGTGACACGTTTCTTATTTATCAACAAAGCGAATCTAGATGTATCGTAATTCGGAAGTTTTTGTAGTCAAAATTTTTTGGCAGAAAGGGTAAAAAGGGTAGACAGAAACCGACTAAAGATGTATAATTTTGTTATCAAGTGTTAGGAGTGAAGGATATGAATCAAGAATATAATGTGACCGAGTATGTCGGAGAGTTGGAATGGTTATTAAGACATGTCAGTGCAGTGATTCGTAAGCGTGGTCGTGAGATTTTGGCGGATTTTAATATCACACCACCGCAGTTGACCGCACTTCAGGTTTTGCAAAGAAATGGCAATATCACAATTGGAGAACTCGGCGAAAAGATGTATTTAGCATATAGCACTGCAACCGATTTGATTGATCGTATGGAGCGAAATGAACTTGTCCAACGCATTCGAGACAACAATGATCGAAGAGTTGTTCGCCTGCAAATACTAGATAAAGGCGAAAAATTGGTAGACGAAGTCATTGCCCGTCGTAAACAATATTTGGCTGGGATTTTGGTTGAAGTCAATGAAGAGGACCGTATGCATTTACTAGAGTCTTTAAAACGCCTTGATGAGATTATGAAAGCAGATGTGGAGTAAGAGACATGAGAATTGATGGACGATCCCATGACGAGTTACGTCCAATTCGTTTCATAATAGGTTGCAACCGTTATGCCGAGGGCTCGGTTGAAGTTCAAAGTGGAAATACCATTGTTCATGTGACAGCTTCTGTGGAGGAGCGGGTTCCACCCTTTTTACGCAGTAGCGGAAAGGGCTGGGTGACTGCTGAGTATAGTATGTTGCCACGTGCCACCGAAACACGAAATCAACGTGAGGGTAGAGGGTCTGCTGGTGTTGGAGGAAGAACTCATGAGATTCAGCGGTTAATCGGAAGATCTTTACGAGCTGTTTGTGATTTGACCGTGTTGGGTGAAAGGACAATCACCTTAGATTGTGATGTTCTTCAAGCAGATGGCGGAACCAGAACCGCTGCGATTTCAGCAGCATGGGTCGCCTTGCAACTGGCATGTTATACTCTTATGAAGAAGCAATTGATTCAAATAAACCCAATAAAGAAGCAACTGGCAGCGATTAGTGTTGGAAAGCTAAACGAAGAAGTACTTCTCGATTTGTGTTATCAGGAAGACTCTGCTGCAGAAGTGGACATGAATGTAGTGATGACCGATGAAGGAGCTTTTGTCGAAGTTCAAGCAACCGGTGAAGAAGCAACTTTTACGAAAGTCCAAATGAAGGATATGTTGGATGTCGCCGAAAAGGGGATACGAGAGATTTTCCTATTGCAATTAGAAGCATTACGACGATCATAATGAAGCGAGGTTCTATATGCAGGTCATTATTTTAGCGACTGGAAACCCTGGAAAAGTAGCCGAATTTAGAGTATTGGTTTCTCATCTACCTGTGGAAATGAGAACCGCTAAAGAAGTCGGTTATCATCAGGATATTGAAGAAACAGGGAAGAGTTTTGCGGAAAACGCCATTATTAAAGCGGAAGCATTGGCAGAGTTTACTGGTTTGTGGGCAATCGCCGATGATTCCGGGATTGTGGTACCTTCTCTGAACAACGAACCGGGTGTCTACTCGGCACGTTATGCTGGAGAGCATGCTACAGATGCTGAAAACAATCAAAAATTACTTCGGAGATTAGACAATTCAGAGGAGTGGGAACGTCGGGCATATTTTGTTTCTGAGATTGCCTTAGCTCGGCCGGGCTTGCCAACTGAGACATTTCGTGGAGAGTGTGAGGGGATCATTC
>CALCNS010000037.1 GCA_937897315.1 uncultured Bacillota bacterium | reverse complement strand
CCTACAACCTACCGGTTAACAGCCGGTTGCTCTACCGTTGAGCTATTGTGGAATTTCATAAAACGCAAGACGAATTATAACAGAGCAATGGACTTTCGTCAACCCGTTTTCGTATGATGTTATATAAAGAATTCAGCAGTTTATTTATTCGAGATAATCCTTTAACCTTTTGCTACGGCTTGGGTGGCGAAGCTTACGTAATGCCTTTGCTTCGATTTGGCGAATCCTCTCACGAGTCACACCAAAAATTTGTCCAACTTCTTCCAAGGTTCGATTTCTGCCATCGTCCAATCCAAATCTCAAACGAAGAACGTTTTCTTCGCGTTCGGTTAAAGTTGACAGAACATCTTCCAATTGTTCTCTGAGCAACGTGGAAGCAGCCGCATCTCCAGGAGCCATGACCTCTTGATCTTCAATAAAATCACCTAAATGGCTATCTTCTTCTTCGCCAATTGGCGTTTCTAAAGATACCGGCTCTTGAGCAATCTTCATAATTTCGCGGACCCGTTCCACCGAAACTTCCATGGCCTTAGCCGTTTCTACCGGAGTGGGATCCCGACCTAATTCTTGTAGTAATTGACGATTGATACGGATTAGTTTGTTGATGGTTTCTACCATATGAACCGGAATTCGTATGGTTCTTGCTTGATCTGCAATCGCTCTTGTAATGGCTTGTCTGATCCACCAGGTTGCATAGGTTGAAAACTTATACCCTTTATGGTAATCGAACTTCTCCACTGCTTTTAGTAGCCCGAGGTTCCCTTCTTGTATCAAATCTAGTAACTGCATCCCTCTTCCTACATATCTCTTCGCAATGCTGACCACCAAGCGTAGATTTGCTTCTGCTAAGCGTTCGCGAGCTGCTTCATCACCTTGCTCCATGCGCTGCGCTAAATCGATTTCTTCATCGGCACTCAGTAAATCCACTCTACCGATTTCTTTGAGGTACATCCTTACGGGATCTTCCAGCGAAACGCCGTCAGGAATACTAAGATCAATTTCTATGACAGGTTCTTCCAATTTTTCAAAATCTTCATCAGGAACTTCAAGGGGTTCCAATTCTTTTCCACGTGTCGGAAGACCGGCCTCCATATTTAAAACGTTTTCGAGCTCCAGATAAAATCGCTCGATTTGCTCCGTTGTCATATCCACGTTTTGCAGCTGATTGGCGATTTCCTCATAAGGGATCTCGCCTGTTTTTCTTACTAAAGCGATAATATTCTTAATCAGCGGTTGATATGACGCTAATGGTTCTTCGCTCTTCTCCAAGATTGGGGGTTTCCCACCAACAACCTGATTTTTTTTATCGTTCTTTGGAAAGGATAGACCTTTGGTTTCTGGTTCCACTGATACAGCAGCCTTTTTTTGATTGAATTCTGAAATCGGCTTTTCATTCATGGTCTACTCCTCCTTTCCGTCCCAACTTGTTCCCATAGTTCAACGCTGACGCCCCAACTTCCTTTGTATTGCTTGTATTTGCTCCAAAGTCTCAGTCATTTTTTTGGTATCCCCCGCAGAAAGCTGGTTCTCAAACTCCATAGTTAATTCTTGTAGGGTTACTCTCAATTTACGGTCATAGATGTATGCGATACAATCCTGAAAGGCTTTGTCTAAATCCACATCAACAAAAGTGTCCTCCAAGCTTAACCGAGCAATCATGGAAGAAAGCTCTTCATGCTGCGAAAAAGCTTGTTCGTGAAGGGGTCGGTGAATTCCTTCTTGCCATCCTGACCAAAATTCATCGATTAGTGGCTGGTACATGGAATCAAAATCCGCTCGCGTCAATGTTTGTGTTAGTAACGTTGCAAAGTTCTTGTGTTGCAAAGCCATTCTCAATAAGGTATCTTGGGCTAATCGAGGTCCGATTTGTTTTTTTTGCTTATTTGAAGATTTGATTTCGTCGATACTCTGCTTAGTTCCTTCTTTTGGCACTGGACTACCCAGTGCAACCTTTTGCAAGTTTTGAATCTCGTGATAAATCGCATTTTCTGTGATTTGCAGAAATTGGGCCAATTGACGAACATAGGCATCAATCTCTACCGGAGAATCACTTTGGGATAAGATTGCAGCAAAATCTCTGACATAGGCACTTTTTCCTTCAGCCGTCAGTACATCATGTTTGGTTTTTAGAATTTCTAAATAATACTGATACATGGGCAGAGCACTTTCGATTACGTTCTTCTGAAAGGACTCTCCACCATGATTGCGTATAAAATCATCCGGATCTTTACCATCGGGTATTTGCGCAATCAAAACCTGCAGACCCACTTGTCGCAGTAGTTGCATACCTCTTTGAGTTGCGCGTTGCCCGGCACTATCGGCATCATAGCAAAGTATCACTGTTGAAGTATATCGTTTCATGAGTCTGCATTGATCCAAGGTCAATGCTGTTCCTAAACTAGCTACTCCATAGCGTAGATTTCCTTGCCAAGCGGTAATCAAGTCCATATAACCCTCAAAAACAACGATAGCAGGGTTCGTTTTTTGGCTCTGCAACAAATGAATACCATATAAACTTCGACCTTTGTCAAACAAAGGCGTTTGAGGAGAGTTTAAATACTTTGGCTGTTCCTCATATAGAACCCGTCCACCAAATGCAATACAGCGACCCCTGATATCGAAGATAGGGAAAATGATTCGCTCTCTAAATCGATCGTAATAACCTTCTCCCTCAGTCTGCTTTACCGTTAACCCCGCCTCTTCCATAAGAGATATGGGGTACCCTTTTTCCAAAAGATGATCGGTTAAGCCTCTCCAACCACTGGGTGCATAACCCAATTGAAATCGATCGATTGTGATATCTTCTAATTGTCTCTTAATCAAATATTGTCTTGCAGTCTTGCTTTCTGCGTGAAATTGAAGTTGATGACGATAATACTCTAGAGCACTTTGACAAACATCCAACAACTGTTGACGCTTCTTCAACTTGGCATCATCAATGTCATTCCCCTCCTGCTCCGGCAGAGCAATCCCTGCTTGCTCTGCTAGCTGATGAACCGCTTCTACAAATGTGAGATGATCTCGTTTCTGTACATAGCCAAACAAATTACCCCCCGCTTGGCAACCGAAACAATAAAAAAGTTGCCTCTCTGGGTCCACCGTGAAGGATGGGGTTTTCTCCTGATGAAACGGACACAATCCCAAATATCGACTTCCTTGTCGTTTTAATTGGACCGTCTCGCTCACAACATCAACCAGGTGAACCCTATGATTGATTTCGTCAATAATCTTATCCGGTATTCTGCCTGGCATTTGTGTCC
>CALCNS010000036.1 GCA_937897315.1 uncultured Bacillota bacterium | reverse complement strand
TATGTTAACTAAAATCTTCCCGAAGAATAGTGTCATTGGATCAACCGGCCAACTTTTCAGGGCGGCATACATAGGTCCTTCAATGGAAAGAGCAACACTGGTGGTATTGGTTAATCCCGCTAAGCATGCTAGACCAACAGGAATTAGGGCATACAATCGCTCCAACCCTCCAGGAACCATGGTTAATGAAGGTAGTATTTGATCCTTCTGAAGGATTAACATGAGTGCAATCAGGGGCATCCCTATGGCACCATTCCCAGTGTTTAGTACATAAACCGGACTGGAAAAATAAAATTTCAAATCTTTTAGAAAAAGCGTTTTCCAGGCAGCAACTTGCGATAACTGCTTTCCTTTAAACTGCACCTTCGCACTTTTTGGGGTTAGCCATTCGCGCAAGAGCGCATGATTTTTTGCCACAGCTGCAGAAAATGCTGCGAAGGCCGCCATCGACATAGCGAAAAACGCAATAAAATCTCCCCATAATCCTTCCGTCACTGCACGTGCATAGATTCCAGCCAAGGGATACATCTGGTTAATCTGCCTCATCGCCAAATCAACCAATTGAGTGATTCGCTCCTGATTCATGGATTGAGCCGAAAAAGATACCGTCATAATGGCTACCATAAAAACTAAGTTTAAAAGTATCGCCATAACGTTCTTTCCACGAAATCCACCGGCAATCCCTTCGACTACCATATTGATTATACAGCCGACAACCATTGGAAGAATGGGGACTGCCAATAAACCTAAGATCGATAAGAGGTAAAAGCTGGGTTGCACAGGGCTTCTTATGGCATACGCTACCGAAGCTGGAATCATTACAAAGGATGTTAGGAACAAGTTGTACAAGTATAGATTCAGCAATTTGGAAACAATCAAATCAAAAAAGGGAATTGGCATACTTAATAGCATATCTTCGTCTTGCGCATGGAATAAAATACTGTTACCACGAAAAACAGTATTCATAAAGTTCATGCTACTGGCCATTGCCATCATCATAGCAATCACTACCCATTGACCCACCAGCACGCCATAAAAATCAGCAATCGTGGCACTGTAGCCATAAACCAAATTAAAGATCATGAGAAAAGATAAGCCTAAAAGCGCTGCCATCGCGATGGAATTTCGCTTTTCCACGGGATCTTTACTGTGAATGATTTTATTCCAACCAAGCACACCAGTATAATAAGTCTTTACTAGCATTAATATATTATGCATGTTCAATCAGCTCCATGAAGACTTCTTCCAGGCTAGAATTCCCGCGCACATCTTGTGTGCTACCGGAAACCACCAGGGAACCATTGCGTATAATGGCAATTTTGTTGCATAACTTTTCAGCAACCTCCAAAACATGAGTAGAAAAGAAGACTGCCCCGCCTCGATTGCATAATTCTTGCATCATTGCTTTCACAGTAAATGCTGCTTTGGGGTCTAACCCGACAAAAGGTTCGTCCAAAATGAGCAACTTTGGTTCGTGTGCCAGCGCTGCTATTATGGCAAGCTTTTGCTTCATACCATGCGAATAAGATGAAATTAAGTCTCCTAAATTACCAAACAACTCTAGGCGTTTGGCGTATTCGTCTACCCGTCTCTGTCTGTCTGCACTGCTGACTCCATAGATGTCACAAATAAAGCTCAGGTACTGTATGCCTGTCAAAAAAGTGTAGAGCTCCGGGTTATCTGGTATGAAAGCCATTTTGCTCTTGCATAAAACGGGTTCGGACTTAATAGAATGACCATCGATGAGGATTTCACCTTGATCAAAAGTCAAGATACCGGTACATGCTTTAAGGGTAGTTGTTTTCCCCGCCCCATTGTGCCCAATAAAACCGTAAATATCTCCAGCCAACACTTCTAAGGATAAATCATGAACTGCTTTTTTTCCGCCCCGGTAAGTCTTACTAAGATGCTGAATTTGCAACATGAAAAAACTCTCCTTTATGATGCTTTCGTTTCTTCGGTCTCTGGTTCAAAGCGAGAAGGGATAGGTTTCCCGTTCTTAGCACGCTGCTTGACACATGCGGTAAGCAAATACTCAATTTGTCCATTGAGCGAGCGAAAATCGTCTTCGGCCCAAGCGGCGATTTGGTCGTGGAGTTCCTTAGAAAGCCGCAGAGGTATTTGCTTCTTATCGTTCGCCATGGCTACTAGTACAAGCTCCCGCTATTGATAACGGGCTGTGCATCGCGGTTGCTACAAAGTATGACAAGCAAATTCGAAACCATCGCCGCTTTGCGTTCGCTATCCAGCTCCACTATTTCCTTTTCGCTCAATTGCTTGAGTGCCATTTCCACCATACTTACCGCCCCCTCCACAATCATGGCTCGTGCATCAATGATAGCACTTGCCTGTTGGCGCTGCAGCATGACGGATGCTATTTCTGTCGCATACGCTAAATATGTGATCCTTGCTTCCAGCACTTCGATACCTGCCACTTCAACCTTCTCTTGTATGGCTTTTCTGATGCGCTCGGCCACAATTTCGCTGGAACCTCGCAGACTGCCCTCATCGGCCTGACCATCACCGGTTGTATCAATATTGGGGGCTACATCATAGGGATATACTCGAACGATATTTCTCACTGCTGAATCACATTGCAGCGACAAATATTCTTTGAAATTATCTACATTGAAAACTGCTTTCGCAGTATCGGCAACCCTCCACATGACTGCAACGCCAATTTCTACCGGATTTCCCAATACATCATTCACTTTTTGCTTAGCATTATTCAAGGTCATGACTTTTAAGGATATTTTCTTGCCGCTCACCGATTCTGCTTGATTTCCGGCAGCGGTACCTAACCGTCTTTTACTACCTTCATCTACATCCTGACTTTGACCCAAACGAGTATTTGCAGCCGGATTCACCGCTACGGAAAACGGATTGACGAAGAAAAACCCTTCACTCTTCATGGTTCCGGTATATTTTCCGAATAACGTCATGACCAGGGCTTCTTGAGGGCGAATCACTTTTAAACCCATAAAAGGAATAAAGCCTATGATCAGCCAAATAATCCCCGGAATCAGCATAAAAAAACCTAAGTTATTCCCATTTTCAGCCAGAACCGCTCCATATATGGTAGCGATAAGTGAAGCGATATATAACAAACCAAAGACGATTAAGTATAACATACCCGATTGAGCTTTCATTGTCTTTTCTTGCATAGAAAAAACCTCCTCTTAGTTGGTACCCAAATGATATCACTTTGATATCATTTGTCAAGAGGAGGTTTGTAAAATTTTACATATTTTCTTTTTACGGGGAATCACTCATATGATCTAGGTAATACTGTATTAAAACGGCTCCTACACAAATGCTTATCGCTACACTCATACCAAAGACAAGCGTAGTGATAATAAATGCATTTTGCACACGATATACGGTAACCGCAATCATTTCTATTGCTAATAATATGGCAGCAATGGTACAACTGACCAAAGCAATCTTTTCTAAATCCATGTGAATCTCAATTTTTTTCAATGTATTCTTCCCTTCTTTCAGAAGAGGTAGGATTATTCCCCTTTGACTGCTTTATCCCAAAGCTCCGTCAAGACTTTGACATCGGGTGAAACCACAAGGGCAACATATCGTTCTTGCTGAACAATTTTAGCTTCTTCAATCACTTTGTACTGAGCCGGTAGATAATCTTTGGCTTCATTGCTTTTGGCTTTTAAACGTGCTTGAACCTTTTTGACGAGAGCTGCTGCCGTCTCTTCATCTTTAGCTTCCAGCAATAAGACCTCGTCTGCCGTAATCCCATCGGTTTTCATGGCTCCGGCAAACTCTGTGACTTCTTCCGCTTCGATTCCATACAGATTCTTTAAATGTTTATTGCTCATAGACATCATGTCTTGCCATTTGGTGGCATCTGCCATGTTTTTTAGCAGGGCGATGACATCGACTTCCAATGCTTTCTTTGTTGGGGTAGCGGGCGCACAAGCAGCGAGTAATAGCATCACTGCCAAAGCCAAATAGATAAACCGTTTTTTCAAAGTTGAATCCTCCCGTCTCTATGGAGCAACATGAGTGCGCAAGTATGAAATCCATTTCTCACATGCAATATCGGTAAGGTGAATACCCATATCGTCTGGATCGCTGCAGTATTGATACGGCAAACTATGATCTTCAGTTTGCATAATCGATGCAACGTCTACGAAATAATCCCCTCGTTCCAAAGCAAGAGCATATAATTTTTGATTATACTCCAACAGAGCTTGATTATTTAAGTCCGGCAATTGGGCTTTTCGATACATGGGCAAGGCCGATTGTATATAAAATGATATCCCAGGATTTTTCGCGAGAATACGGGTCAGCAAGGTATTGTAGTTTTCTATCGCTGCCTCTACACCATATAAGCCGACATCGTTGGTTCCCAACATGAGATACACTTTTTTCGCTCCGCTTAATTTGATGGAATCTTCCAGTAACATCTTCTCCCCTTGAAAAGTAGGATGCACCGATTCTTCGGAAACTTCCCATAAAGCATTACCGCTTCCCAAACTACCGGCAGTCAAAAACTGTATGTCGCCCAAATACGATTCATCGGTGTTCCATCGGTCAAGCAAGTAATAATACAATTTTAGGGTCACAGAGTCACCAATCAGTACCACATCGTTAAAATAATCGTCACTTACTGGCTCGGTAGACTGTAAACCCTTTGCCGGCTGTTCTACCACTTTCTCATCGTTTGGACTTGAAGGTTGTTCGCTAATTTCATCATTCGGTATTACCGGCTCCGGAACAGGATTCGGTTTGGGGTCTGGTTTAGGAGTGACTACCGGAGCATAAGGATCATCGACCGGTGGTTGCTTCGGGGTATTACAAGCACTCAGGGAAAGTAACATCAGAACGACTAGAAGAATGGTTATCCATTTCTTTATAGATACCACGAATGACTCCACACCTTTCCAATATATTCGCTTATAAACCTAATTCAGCTGAAGACTCCTGCATGGCGTAAAGTCCAATCTCCATGAATTCTTCTAAGCTCAATCCTAACTCACTGCATCGGGCCATGACTTCTCTATTGGCCCCACGGGCAAAGGCTTTCTCACTAAAACGTTTAATCAAAAAAGAGACATCGAGTGGAGCCAGCTTTTTAGCAGGATGGATCAGAGCACCGGCAACAATAAAGCCTGACAATGGATCCGCACAGTAAAGTGCCTTATCTAATTTACTATTGCGTGGGAACCCATGAACTTCATTATGCACTTTGACCGCATAAACAATTTCTTCGGGCAACCCTTTAGCCTCTAGCATCTCCGCCCCCAGTACACTGTGTCGTTCGGGGTCTTTTGCCGTCTCTGCATAGTCAATATCGTGTAATATACCGGCTAAGCCCCAGGTTTGTTCGTCTTCCCCAAAATGCTTGGCCAAAGCGACCAGAATTTTCTCTACGGCCACACAATGATTCACCAAATTCTTATTGGGCAAGTTTTCTTTTAAGTAAGTCAACGCTTCTTCACGTGTCATTGTAATAGACATTTTCAAACAACCTCCGTTTATCCTCATTTTATGAAAAAAAGGAGACGCTGCCGCCTCCTTCAACAGACTCCGGTCTGTTCTGATTAGACACGCCATATCGCCAAAACAATGGATGTAATGGCAACTAAAAAGCCTAGGGCTACAGTAGCGCGAACTAAGATGACATCGAATCCACGTTGCTTATTTAAGAACTGTGCTGCACCCCCGCCAAATGCGCCAGAGATACCCTCTCCTTTGGGTGCTTGCAACAAGACTACGATAATTAAGCCAACACACAATAAAATATGGATACCCATCATAATATTCTGAAGCATAGTACGTCAAAGACCTCCTTCTTTTGAGTTCGTATGAAAGGAATTATATCACGTATTGAAACGTCAGACAAGAGTTTTTTACGAATTTCTCACTCTTGCTTTGGGAGAAAACACAAATAATCTCTGTAACCAGAAGCTAAAGAACCATAAAATGATTTCCGTAAAGATTTTTGATAAGCTCAAAGGCAACCCGATGGTCTCTTTGAGGAAACGAATCAATATATAGTTCGCCACTAAAATCCCCAAAGCTAAACCGGTATACCGCAGTGCTGAACTTTGAATGTTTCTCTTGTGACTAAAGACATAAATCTTATTTAGCCAAAAATTGATGATACCGCTAAGTAATCGACTCAAGACGACAGAGGTAAGCAAATTGAACCCCCAATGGTTCAGCATCATCAATAAAAAATAATCAAACAAGCCGGTCACAATAGAAACCGAGCTGAACTTCACGATGGGATAATACACCCGAAATGAATCGGTAAACGTGCGAAAATGGGAGCTGTGGCTGGTTTTATCATACACGGTCTCAATCTCCAATTGATAGAATGGGATACCCGCACCCGGGGCTTCCAGTAATAAATTCATTTCGTACTCAAAACGGTCACCCTCTACACCTAACAACCAAGGTAACATCGCAGGTGTATACGCACGTAATCCGGTTTGAGTATCATATAACATCGTTCCAATGGCTGCCAAATAAACCAGGCGAGTCACGGTATTACCAAAACGGCTGCGCAAAGGAACATGTCCTTTAAACTTCCGGGTGCCAATAATCATGCTTTGCGGATGTTGATGAGCGGTGTCGAGACACAAGAAGATGTCTTTGGGTTTGTGTTGACCATCGGAGTCGGCACAAACGACGGCACCTAGCTCCGGTTGGTGTAGCAAATATTCAAATCCCGTCTTCAAAGCGGCTCCTTTACCCCGATTTTGTTCATGTTTCAAAAGCGTAACCCCTAAGGATTCCGCTTGAGAGAAAAAGCTATCATAATCACTACCACTGCCATCGTTCACAACAAGAATCCGGCAATCTGCTCGCATGTTCTGTAACTGCTCAATGAGCACAATGAGCTTCTGGTTGGGTTCATAAGACGGAATTAGAATATAGTCCATGAGAAATCTCCTTGCTCACAAACAATAGGGACATTTTATTATACTCCTAAGGCAATGCAACGTCAAGTGAACCACTCTCACAAACCTTTTGAAACACTAACATCACCAACCTTGACACCAATAATCCCCTGCTGTATGATTGGCTTATTAGAATAACAGATAAAAAACGGAGGTCATCCCCATGCAGAAACCCGTCAAAGTTCTTACACAAAGCGCTATGATGCTGGCCTTAGCAACCTTATTATCAGTATTTGCTGTCTTTCACCTACCCAATGGCGGTTCAGTCACCTTAGGCAGTATGATACCCTTGCTCTTTGTTGCTTACAAGTTCGATTGGCCGTGGAGTTTATTGGTTGCTTTGGCTTATTCACTCATCCAAATGATGAGCGGTTTTTATGCTCCACCCACGCAGGACTTGCCATCCTTCGTTGCCGTCATTTTGTTAGATTATGTGCTTGCTTTCGGCGTGATTGGCTTAGGTGGAGTTTTGTTTAAGAATCTGCAAAAGCACATGAAGGATCATTCAGCCATGCTATTATCTGGTTTAGTCACGTTTGCCGGTCGATTTTTCTGCCATTTCCTCTCAGGTATACTCATTTGGAGTGTGTATGCACCCGAAGGTCAACCCGTCTGGTTGTATTCTGCCATCTACAATGGTTCATACATGGGCATGGAGGCACTGATCTCCGGCATCTTCCTATGGTTCGCAGGACCAAGACTGTTACAAAAATTTAAAGAAATGTAAGAGCAAGCCGTCGGCATCAAAACCGACGGCTTGTTTTATTTCCTGAAATCATTTTCAATCCATTGTGCCACGGCATCCTCTTCATTACTCAAAATGACAGCAGTTGCTTTCGCTTTCACTTCGTCCATGGCATTGTCTACTGCATAGGCCTCATCGGCAATTTCAAACATCGAAAGGTCGTTCAATGAATCTCCAAAAACTATCAATGTATCATAATCATATCTTCTCATTATTTTTAGAATCGCACTTGCTTTTGAGGCGTCTTTGGGACAAATTTCTAACCAGTAATCGGAACTATATTTATCTTGCTGATAAATACATGACCATTCTTTGCTCTTGTTCAATTGATTAGCCACCACATCCAATTCCTCCGGTTTGTCAATAAAGGTAAAATAACAAACGTTTCCTTCGTATAATTCCTGCTCCGTATGAGCTTCTCTTAACTTACCGTCATCCGAATGATCTATCACATATTGACGAAATCCTTCATTCATGTTGTCTTTCAAATAATGCCGAATTTCTTTCCCGTCCATGTAAGAAGTCACAAAACCACTTAGTTTATACCTCTGAAGAATCTGTCTAATAGCATACAAAGCTTCGGGATCAAATGTGGCAATCTCTATTTCTTTTTTAGTCTGAGGATCCGCTAGAATGGTGCCATTGCGAATGACGACTGGCAAACTCAAGTGAAGATTCTGCGTAACTTCTGAAGCACTTTTCACTGATCTAGCCGTTGCATACGTAATCGCAACTCCTTGTGCGAGTAAACGGTTCAAAATCTCTATGCTCTTTGCCGAAATCGATTTGTCGTTTCTCATCAATGTCCCATCTAAATCTGTTACATATAGGGTTTTGCTCATGTGTTTTCCTTTCAACATCTGTGACAGAGTATTCTTTGTTATGACCTAGATCTGCAATGATTATACAATATATGGAGCGGTTCGCGCAAAGGTTTTGCTAAAAACATCAAAGAAAATCGGTGACACTTTCGCATCACCGATTTTCTTTGATTGTTCTATCTACCTTCTACACCAATATGGATGGGCATTCACCTTTAACACCAGCCAACAAAACGGTCAACAAGTAGATGGCTTGTAAGCCTTTGTAGGCATCGGTGGGATCATACCATTCGTCTACAGTATGTACGCCACCTTCGCTGCCGCCGCGTCCTAAACATACACCCGGTATGCCCAAGGTAACGGGCACGCTGGCATTGGTAGAGCCACCTTGACGTAAGACTGGGTTGTACCCCAAACTTTGAATCACAGAAAACGCTGCTTGCACAATGGGAGCACGGTTGCTCTGGGTTCCGGCACGATTATCGACATAATCGACGTAATCGTAGGTGATGGTGTCTTTTCCCCAACGAGCCGTTTCCTCTTTGCAAGCTTCGTCAATACAACGTTTGATTTCAGCTTCCAGCGCTTCCAACTCTTTTTGACCGTTGGAACGGAAGTTGATTTTTATCGTGCATTCCTTAACAATGGCATGAATGCCCGCATCATTACCGGCATGAAAATTGCTTACTGCATACGTGGTGCGTGGATTTTCGGGCACCGGTAAATCGGCAATTTTGGCTACTGCACGAGCCGCCGCATGTAAGGGGTTTGCAACATGACCAAAAGCACCCATGGCATGACCACCTATGCCGTGGAAGTTCACGGCAAGAGTGCGCATACCTGTGGCTTCATAGACGATTCCATCCATACCGGAGCCATCGATACTAATACTTCCACCCACTTCAGGGTGATCTTTCATAAAGTACTCTAATCCCCGCATACCTCCCATGCCTTCTTCTTGGACGGTGCCCAAAAAAATGACATCGCCATCGGTTTCGATGCCGGCGTGGTTCATCGCACGCAAGACACCCACCACGTTGACACAACCGTGTGTGTCGTCGTTGATTCCTGGGCAGTAAATGCGCCCGTTCTTGCGTACAATTTCTTTCACCGTTCCTTTTGGGAAAACGGTATCCAAATGTCCTTCTAAAAGAATCGTCGGACCTTTTCCTGTGCCTTTTCTCACACCGAAGGTATTGCCATGGCGATCGATTTGCACATTGTTTAAACCCTCGGCTCTTAACATTTCGGCAAAAACCTGAGCACGCTCGGCTTCCTCAAAGGTGGGAGCTTCCACCAAAACCAGTTTTAGTTGTTGCTCTAAAACTTGCTCTGCATTCGCTTCCACGAAATCGTACCCTTTTTTCACTGCAGGTACTGCTCGAAGTTGAGAGATTCGTTCTACGATATTGTTATCAATAGTATACGCCATGGTTCCGTCCTCCTTATGGGGGATTATTCGATTTTTCCCCAGTCTTTTAAGTACTGTGCTTTGGTCATCACAGGCACAAAAGTTTCCTTAATCTTTAAAGCTTCTTCTGCCCCGTCGGCTAAGAGGTCGATAACGGTCATGATGAGAGCTTTGGCTGCTGTGATGTATGCTAACTCTTTGTCGGCAATTTCATAGCTTTCACTGTGCCCAATACCGGAAGCTCCACCAATGCTGGCTTGAATGGTGGGAATCAGGTGAGAAATATCACCAGCGTCAGTAGACCCTGAGATTCCAGCACCGCTGGTATCGACTTTGGCTTCACCGATGAGTTCTATTAAGTTAGCGGTCATTAATTTTTCTAATCCCGGGCAAGTGACGGTAGGCAGATAACCCGGTAATTCGATAATTTTAGTTTCTACATCCACAGCATACCCACCGGCACGGAAAGCGCGATTGACTTTTTCGCTGGCATCTAGAATCGCATCGACAGTTGCACCACGCACGTAGGTTTCAACACGAACGTCAGCAGGAACCACGTTAACCAAGTCTCCCCCTTTGGTAATAATGGGATGAACTCGAATATGATCCTTATCCTGGAAGGTTTCACGTTGAGCATGAACGGCCATGAGGCCGATGTTCGCAGCATTCAAAGCATTCTTTCCCATGTGTGGCGCACCACCAGAATGGGCTTCTTTTCCTTTATAATGGATGAGTTTGCCCACAAAACCGTTGGTAGGGCCGCCAGCTCCGGCTTTTTTGGCTTTTTCTGCATCGCCTTCGGTGGTCGCGGTGTGTTGCATGACCATAATATCGATGTCATCCATTTCACCCAAATAGACAAACTCTTGTTTTCCACCTAAGAATTTGATCTTACCAGCGTCACGCAAATCGTTTCTGTAGCCAATTTCCACGTATTCTTCAGCTGGAACAGCCATAAGTACTATATCGCCACTCAGCTCTTCCAGAATACCGGTTCCCTTTAAGGCATATGCTACACCTGCCAAAGCAGCTGACATGGCATTGTGTCCACAGGAATGAGCCGCACCGGTTTTCTTGTCGGCACAACGGTGTCCTGGAGCCACAACGGCATCGAGTTCACCCATAACAGCTACTTTTACTTTGCTTTCTTTCCCTTTTAAGGGTGCAATCACACCCGTCAAGGCAACCTGATCACGATAAGCATATCCCAATTCATCGAAGAGTTTCTTGATTTTGGCAGCGGTCTTTACTTCTTTGTAGCCCAGTTCCGGTTCGGCGAAAATAGAATCCCCTAACGCGGTAATTTCGGCCCGTTTCGCATCGATGGCGGCGCAGGCAATTTTTTTCAGTTCTGCTTTGCTTTTTCCCATGATAATCCTCCTAAATTTTGATTGGATTCGTTAAGCCAAGATGGTTTTGCTGACGCCGTGAACGCCACCCAAAAGCAAGGACAAGAGGTAGACCACTTGCACGCCTTTGTATGCGTCGGTGTTATCGAACCATTCGTCTACGGTATGAACACCACCGGAAGTACCACCACCACCAATGCAAACACCGGGAATGCCCATGGCAATGGGATTACTGGCGTTGGTAGAACCACCTTGGTTAAAGATTGGTGCTGCACCTAATTCTTTGATTACCTGATAGGTTGCTTGAACAATGGGTGCATTGCGGTCTTGGGTGCCGGCTTTTACGTTGACATAATCTACATAATCATAAGTAATGGTATCTTTGCCCCAACGAGCTGTTTCTTCTTTGCATGCTTCATCGATAGCATTCTTTACTTTTGCTTCCAGTTCTTCGAGTTCCTTTTGTCCATTGGAGCGGAAATTCAACTTAATGGTGCATTCTTTGACGATGGCATGGATGCCGGCATCATTTCCTGCATGGAAGTTGCTCACGGCATAAGTCGTGCGAGGATCTGCCGGCACTTGAATATCGGCAATTTTTGCCACCGCTCGTGCAGCAGCGTGTAAGGGGTTCGCTACATAGCCAAATGCTCCCATCGCGTGTCCGCCAATCCCATGGAAGTTCACAGCCATGGTACGAATACCGGTCGCTTCGTAGGTGATACCTTCCATTCCGGAACCGTCGACGCAAATACAGCCACCTACTTCGGGATGATCGAGCAAGAATTTCTTCATGCCACCCAAACCACCCATACCCTCTTCTTCAACGGTGCCCATGAAGATGAAGTCGCTGTCTGTTTCAATGCCAGCATGGTTCATTGCACGCAAAGCGGAAAGCACCGTTACACAACCACGAGTGTCATCGCAGATGCCGGGGCAATAAATCTTTCCATCTTTTTCAATGATTTCTTTTGCCGTGTTCATGGGGAAAACGGTATCCATATGACCTTCTACCACAATAATGGGACCATGACCTTTGCCACGACGATATCCAAAAGCATTTCCATGGCGGTCGATTTGTATGTCGGTAAGACCTTCTGCTTTCAGCAGTTCTGCAAAAACTTTGGCACGGGTTTGCTCTAAGAAAGTGGGTGCTTCTACCAAAGCTAAGTCTTTTTGTTGTTGTAGAGTATGTGGGTCATCGGCTTGCACAAAGTCGTAGCCTTTTTGCACTTGTGGGTGTTTTTTCAGAAACTCCAGGGTTGAAACGATGGTGTTGTTGACGTTGTAATCCATAATTCGACCTCCATTATTATAGTGGGTTCTCTAACAGTATAACACAAAGTGTTATTGTTTCGCTACACTGAATACTTGATAAGCTTTAAGAGTTGCCTTAGGAACGATTCTTGAGCAGGAGTTCTTGCTTTAAATCCCACAATTTTTGGGACAGATCCACATAGTAATGTTGTGGGTTTTCCATGCGCTTGATTTCATCCCACAACGTAGCCAGCTGGTTCTGACAATACGATCGAATTTCTGTGATGTCTGGTAGTTCATACACCAGTTCACCTTTCAGGAAAATTGGTTTCTGCAATTCGACCATGGTAAAATCAGTGAGTACTTTGCGCTTCCATATGGCTTCCGGATCAAAGATTTCTACCGGTTGTTCCGGGTCAATCACTTCATCGTGCAGGCATATTAAGTCCGCTAAGGCCATTCCATTTTGATTACTGAAAAAGCGATAGGTTTTCTTAAAATGTGGGTTATTAATCTTGGCCGTGTTTTCGCTGATTTTGATCTTAGGAATGATCTCGCCCTGTTCATTTTCTACTGCACAAAGCTTATAAACTCCACCGAAAACCGGTTCACTCTTTGATGTAATCAATCGTTCTCCCACACCAAAGGAATCGATACAAGCTCCTTGGTGTAAAAGGGTAGAAATGAGGTGTTCATCCAAAGCATTGGAAGCAACAATGCGGCAACCGGTCCATCCGGCTGCATCGAGTTGTGCCCGAGCTTTTTTAGAAAGATAGGCCAGGTCACCGGAATCCAAACGGATTGCACAGGTAGTAATCCCAAGAGGTTTCAAATACGCATCGAAGGCCTTTATGGCGTTTGGCACCCCACTATGTAAGACATTGTAGGTATCGACCAGCAATGTTGCACTGCGCGGATATAGTTGACAATAGGTAGCAAATGCTGCATATTCGGTATCAAACATTTGCACCCAAGAATGCGACATCGTCCCGACGGCCGGCACATTGAACATATGATCGGTTAGCGTGCATGCCGTTCCTGAACAACCGCCTATGAACGCTGCCCTTGCTCCCAAGACCGCTGCATCACCACCCGCTGCTCTCCGGGAACCGAACTCTAAAACAGGTCTGCCCTGCGCCGCACGAACGATTCGATTGGCTTTGGTGGCAATAAGGGATTGATGATTCAAGGTTAGAAGCAAGAATGTTTCCACTAATTGAGCTTCGATGGCTTTCGCTCGAACGGTTACCATGGGTTCATTGGGGAAAACAGGTGTGCCTTCCGGAACCGCAAAAATATCTCCACTGAATCGAAAGTCCTTTAAATATTGTAGAAAAGCCTCATCGAAGATGCCTTTATTGCGCAAAAAGACCAAATCGTCTTCATCAAAGTGCAACTTTTGTATGTAGTCTATGAGTTGTTCTAATCCTGCAGCAATGGCAAAACCACCTTTGTCGGGCACTTCCCGATAAAACAAATCGAAGTAGGAAACCTTGTCGGCCATGCCGCTGAGCAGGTATCCGTTTCCCATGGTCAGTTCATAGTAATCGCATAGCAACGACAAATTCTTCTGGTCCACAACATAATCCCCTCTCGCTATAATGAAGTATAACTTTCGCCAATGACTATGTAGTTCCCTGCAAAATAATTATTCGTGTACAGAAACGGAATAGAAGGGAATCGAGTATCAACGTAGAAAATTGTAATAAACAGGAAAAGGAGGATTTAACATGGCCAAACAATTGTTACGCAGTGAAGTACCCCTAGATCAAACTTGGAAGGTGGAAGACATCTTTGCCACCAAAGAACAATGGGAAAAAGAACTGGCTCAACTAAAAACCCATGCCGCTGTCATTGTAAAAAATAAAGGCAAATTAGCAGAAGGTCCAAAGGTTTTATTGGAGTGTCTAGATGGTGCCGAAACTCTTCAGTCCCATGCCATGCGTGTGATTAGTTATGCCTCTTTGCAACTCTCTTCTGATGGTACCAACCAGGAGTTTCAAATCATGGCAGGTCGTGCTCGTGCAATCATGTCTGAGATTTTGGCACAAACATCCTTTGTACAAAACGAAGCCTTAGCATTACCCGAAGGAACGTTGGACCGATACTTAAAAGAAGAAGAAGGTCTACAAGTTTATCGTTTTCTCATTCAAAAATGGATTGAAAACAAGCCCCATATGCTAAGTGCTGAAACAGAAATGGTTCTCGCTTCTTTAAGCCAGGTGCTAGACTCCATGGGCGAAGTCTACGAACGTTCCCGTACCAACGACTTGAAATTCGATGCTGTTCTCGATAGCCAGGGCAATGCTCATCCGATGTCTTTGGGCCGTCATGAATCTGCTGCCGACATCACCTTGCGTCGTAATGCTTATGCCGAATTGACCAAAAAACTAACCCTCTATAACCAAACCTATGGTGCTACCTGGGGCACTGAGACCAAGAAAAACGTCATCACTGCTAAGTTACGCGGCTATGATTCTGCCGTTCATATGTTACTGCACCGTCAGGAAGTTACCACCGATATCTATCATAATATTCACGATGTCATTCTCACCGAACTGGCCCCCCATTGGCGTCGTTATGCCCAACTGCGTAAAGAAGTGCTGGGCTTAGACAAAATGTTGTATTGCGACATTGAAGCACCTTTGGATCCGGAATACTCTGCACCTGTCACTTATGAAGAAGTTTCAGAAACGATTCTCAACGGTTTATCGGTACTAGGAGATGAATACCGCGAAATCATTCGTAAGGGCTTGACCGAACGCTGGATTGACCGTGCCGATAATGTAGGAAAACGCACAGGTGCTTTCTGTAACACGGTCCATGGTGTGCATCCCTACATCTCGTTGAGCTGGACCGGTCAAATGCGTAATGCCTTAACCATCTCCCATGAACTGGGTCATGGTGGTCAAGGCGTAATGGCTCAGCGTTATCAGAAGCTGACCAATGCTCGTCCCACCATGTTCTTCATTGAAGCTCCCTCTACCATTAATGAATTGTTGGTAGCCAACTATATTCTGAAAAACACCAACGATGTCCGCACCCGCCGCTGGCTGATCATGCAGTTGCTGATGACCTATCATCACAACTTTGTGCGCCATCTCATTGAAGGCGAAGTCCAACGTCGCACCTATGTGTTAGCAGAAAAGGGTCAGCCGATTAACGCCAACATCCTTAACCGGATTCAAGGCGAAATCATTGACGAATTCTACGGTGGCGAAGTTGTGATTGACGAAGGTGCTAAACAAGTTTGGATGCGTCAGTCGCATTACTACAGCGGATTATACCCCTATAGCTATGCTGCTGGATTGACTGTAGGAACCGCCGTGGCACGCCGCATTGAGGCCGAAGGAAGCAAACCTGCAGCTCAATGGGTGGAAGTCCTTAAAGCCGGTGGAACCAAGAAACCCTTAGATCTCTGCCTCATGGCCGGTGTCGACATGACCCAAAAGAAACCCATTCAAGATGCCGTTGCCTATGTGGGCTCTTTAGTGGATGAAGTCATCCATAGTTATAAGAAATAAGAAGATTACACTGATACTCTAAACAAATAGTGAAAGTGGTAGCTCTGAAAATGGGCTGCTGCTTTCCTTTTTTTGTCTCTGAGTGGTATAATATAAAAAATGTAAATCGAAAGGTGGAATCTCCATGCGTTTATCTTATTTAGAAAGCTTGAAGCAGCTATTGCAAGAACATAACCTCGATGCCATGTTACTTTGTCCTTCCGAAGAGCTAAAGTTCCTTACCGGTTTCACACCTATGATGTGCGAACGCTTTCAAGGACTGTTTGTAAAGCAAAACGGCACTCCTTTCTATGTATGCAACTTACTCTATGCTGCTGAAATGGAGCACGCCTTTGCCGGAGGAGTTCCGGTTTATGCTTGGTTCGATAACGACGGCATGTGGGAAAGCGTCGTTCCCATATTAGAACGCGAAGGATTATCGGGGGCGACCATTGGCGTCAACTCCACAGCTCCGGCTTTCAACATTTTAGAGGTTGCCAGTCACATGAATGTTCGTTTTGTCAACGGCAAACCCTTATTGGAAGAATGGCGTATTCATAAAAGTGAAGAAGAATTGCAACATTTGCGTAAGGCAGCTTCGATAGCTGATGCTGCTTATGAGCCCTTGTTGCAGTATATTCACCCAGGAATCACCGAAGCTCAGGTGCGAGATTTTCTGTTTGCCGAAATGCGAAAAGGTGGCGGAAAGAATCCTTGGGCGATTGTGGCATCCGGTCCGAATTCCAGTTACCCTCACTACAATGGAAGTGAAAGAGTTTTGCAAATTGGAGATGCCATTGTTTTAGATTATGGTTGTGCCTATGAAGAAATGCAGTCCGATATGTCTCGCACCATCTTCTTGGGTAGTATCACTGATGAACAACGAGAAATCTATGAATTAGTTGATCGTGCACAGCTGGCCTCTCAGCATGCAGCCAAAGAGGGAGCTTGGATTCCAGATGTGGACCAAGCTGCACGCACTGTTTTAGATGAAAAAGGTTATGCTAAGACGCTGATCAATCGAGTTGGTCATGGCATTGGCTACATGATGCACGAAGCACCCGACATTAAGAAATGCAACCCCAGAAAACTCGAACGAGGCATGGTATTCTCTGTAGAACCCGGTGTTTATTTACCGGGTCGATTCGGTATGCGCATTGAGAATATTGTGGCAATCAATCATCAGGGTACTACCGAGATTTTAAATAAAGCTTCTAGGGAGCTAAAAGTGATTTCAGTCCCATAGACTTTAAGGAGTGATTTTTGTGCGAATTCTCATTGTAGAAGATGATCAGATTATAGCTGATGTTCTGGAACGTCATTTAGCAAAATGGGGTTATGATATCCTTACACTAAAACGTTTTGACACTGTATTGGAGAGCTTTTTAACATTTCAACCACATTTAGTTTTGCTTGACATTGCTCTACCCTTTTACAGCGGTTTTTATTGGTGTAATGAGATTCGCAAGCATAGTAAAGTCCCGGTCATTTTCATTTCTTCGGCTTCAGATGAAATGAATCAGGTCATGGCTCTAAACATGGGTGGTGATGACTTTATTTGTAAGCCCTTTCATTTGGAAGTTGTCGTGGCTAAAGTAAGGGCTTTACTGCGTCGAAGTTACGAGATGATATCGGAGTCCCCTGTTGTACAAGTAGGTCGCTTACGCTTGGATTTGGCTCAAGCCGTATTACTGAGCGAAACTGCAACGCCCATTGCCTTGACCCGCAATGAGTTACTGATATTGAGTTGCCTCATGGAACAACCCGGCTGCCCGGTATCTCGGGAAGAGCTCATGCGTCGCCTTTGGCAAGATGAGCATTACATTGACGATAACACCTTAACGGTAAACATTACGCGTCTACGTAAGAAGTTGGAAGAAGCCGGCTATGCTAATTTTATCGTGACCCGAAAAGGGTTAGGGTATCAGGTGGAGGATCATCATGGATAAACTTCCTTTTCCTACGTGTGATTATGGAAAACGAATTTTGGCCCCGTTGGGCTTTTTTTTGCTATGTTTTTTAGTTGTGTTTGTGATCTACGGGTTGTATCACATCAACACCGCTCCTGCTTAATACGCACTGATTCTGTGCAGCTTTTGTGGTTTCTTGTTTTTAATCCTCGATGCTTTGTTCTTTTACAGACGTTATCAATATTGTTATGAAACCGTTCAACTGAAAGACCCCTCCGCTCTCGGTTCATTAAAAGAAAGCAAAACGGTGGAAGGGCTGTTAGCCGAGCAATTGTCACTATGTCATCAGCAAGAGCAGCAAAGAACGGAGCAAACCGAGGCTGAACTCGCCAAAGCAAAACGGTATTATACCTTATGGTCACATCAGATCAAGACGCCCCTTTCAGCCATGACCTTGTTATTACAAGTAGAGCCTTTTTCTCGAGATGCCTTTTTCTCCGAACTTCAAAAAACCAGCCATTATGTCGATATGGCCTTACAGTATCAACGTTTAAGCGGCGAAAGCCATGATTTAGTGATAAAAGAGTTCCCATTAGAACCCCTGGTGAAAGAGGCCATTCAGAGAGTCGCCCCTTTATTTATCCAACGCGGGTTATATATTCAGCTTCTGCCAATTACAGGAAGCATTATTAGCGATGAAAAGTGGTTGCTCTTTGTTCTGGAACAATTGCTGACCAATGCCGCAAAATATACCAACCAAGGTGGAATCACCATAGAGCAACCCTCAGACGGCATATTATGTATACGAGATACCGGCATTGGTATTCGAGCTGAAGATCTACCTCGTGTATGGGAATGGGGATACACCGGATATAATGGTCGTATGCAACACTACTCGACCGGTATTGGATTATCGCTGTGTAAAGAGGCCTTGACGATGATGGGACACCAGATTGAAATCCAGTCGCAAGTGGGAGTAGGGAGTACGGTGACCTTGTGGCTAAACCAAAAGCGCCTTGACATTCGCGATTAGCGAACCTTACAAAGATGTAAGATTTCCGCTTTGTTTTGTAAGCTACTTCGATGGTATATGGTCGTCTTTATGTGGTATCTTTTTCTTGACCCAATAAGGGAATCTTTGATGTAAGGGAAAGTGAAGGCACTTGTCATTATTACAAGTTCAACATGTCAAGAAAATCTATACGACCCGTTTCGGCGGACAGCAGGTTCAGGCCTTAAGCGATGTCAACTTCGAAATTGAAGTTGGCGAATTTGTAGCGATTATGGGCGAGTCCGGTAGTGGAAAAACCACTTTACTCAATATATTAGCAACATTAGATAAGCCGAGCGCCGGTAAAATTCTGCTCCTACAGCAAGATATGGCTGGTATTCCCGATGCCAAACGAGCTGCTTTTCGACGGGATCATTTAGGTTTTGTCTTCCAAGACTTTAACCTGCTCGATACCTTTTCGGTCCGCGATAACATCTTATTACCCTTGGTATTAGCACGTGTCCCTTTGGCTGAAATGGAACTTCGTCTACTACCTCTGGCCGAGCAATTGCAATTGCAAGGAATCTTACAGCAATATCCTTATGAGATTTCCGGTGGCCAAAGACAACGAACCGCCATCGCTCGTGCTTTGATTACAAAACCCAAAATCCTGTTGGCAGATGAACCAACCGGCGCACTGGACTCCCGCACTTCTGAAAACCTACTTCAGTTATTCCGGCAAATCAATCAAAATGGGCAAACCATTCTCATGGTGACCCATAGCACCAAAGCAGCCAGTCATGCGAACCGAGTTTTATTTATCAAAGACGGTACGGTATATCATCAGCTGTATCGTACTGAGCAACCACAGGAGCAGTTTTATCAAAAAATTGCCGATTCACTGACTGTGTTATCCTCGGGAGGAAACACGTTATGATGAGTTTTTTTTCTAAAACCGCCTTTTCAACGATGCGGAAAAACAAGATGATCTATGTGCCGTACCTGATCACCGCCTCGCTGATGACCATGCTTTATTACATACTAAGTTCTGTTCAGATTATGGTTGCTGAAAGTGGTATGTCCGGTAGTTTGACGATGACGGAGATTCTAAGAGTAAGTCGTTGGGTGAGCGGCTTCCTTTCATTGATTTTCCTTTTCTATATCAATAGCTTTGTCATGAAAAGAAGGTCTAAGGAATTTGGCTTGTTTAGCGTATTAGGGTTGGAAAAAGGTCACTTGGCTAAGATCGTCTTCTGGGAGATCCTTTTTACCTTTGTTTCCAGTTTGATGATTGGAATATTTAGCGGCGCGATCTTGAGCCAATTGATGTTTCTCCTACTGCTTTACATTGTCGGAATTCCCTCTCTGTTACATTTTCGCTTCCCTTTTCAGGCTGTGGGGGTGACGACAATATTGTTTGCTGCAGGATGGTTGGTCGTCTTGCTCTATAGTCAAGTTGTCGTTTTCCGTTCAGAACCGATTGCTTTCCTCCAAAGTGCAAAAGAAGGCGAACGAGAACCCAAGAGCAAAACTTGGGCGACCTTGCTGGGTTTATTGAGTTTAGGAGCTGGTTATACCCTTGCTTTAAAGGTTGTTTCACCTTTTGAAGCCATTGCTATCTTCTTTCCTGCTGTTATGTTCGTTATGTTAGGCACCTATTGCTTATTCCTCTCCGGAAGCATAGCCTTGTTGAAACTTCTGAGACGCAATAAAAATTTTTATTATCATCCCAGTAATTTCATCTCTGTATCAGGGATGATTTACCGCATGAAACGGAATGCCGCAGGTTTAGCCAGTATTTGCATATTGGCAACGGCCGTTTTAGTGACTCTCTCTTCTACAGTTTGTCTCTACCTTGGTGAAGAAGATATGCTTGACCGACAATATCCGCGCGATTTCACAATTTCATCCTTTTGGCCAGCAGATTCTCCGGATTTGTTTCTTTTGCTAAAAACAGTTAGCTCCAATTATGCCAAATCATATGGATTAGAAATCCAAAATGAATATGGGTCTATAGAAGCCATCGAGAGCGACAACGACGAACCCGCTCAAGTATATTATACTTTTTACTTTGATCTCAACCAAGAACCTAGCGATTATGCTTTCTATGAAAACATGCGTGAATCATACCTCCAAAGTATTCCTCGTTTGGCGCAAACAGAGAGTAAGTCTCTCGTAAGAGCAGAGTTTTTTCAGATCTATGGGAGTTTGTTGTTTGTAGGTGTTTTCTTTGTAGCCTTGTTTTTAGTCACAACGGTTTTGATTATTTACTATAAGCAAATCACCGAAGGTTTTGATGACAGCGAGAGATTTCGTATTATGCAGCAAGTGGGCTTAAGCCATAAGGAAGTCAAGCAAACCATTTTGCAACAAATTCTCATGGTCTTCTTTTTACCATTACTGGTTGCTTTTGTGCATATTTCTGTGGCTTTTCCGGTTTTACTGAAGATGTTAACGGTCTTCGGCATGACCAATCGCAACTTGTTCCTGCTTTGTGTCATGTCAAGCTGTGCTGTCTTTGCTCTCTTTTATGGAGTCATATACCGAGCAACCGCGGGAGCTTATTATCGTATTGTTCAGAACAAACAAGTTTCCTAGAATTCAATAAAAGTAGCCCCCTGTAACTCTTTCTAGAGAGACGGGGGGCTACTTGTTACTTAATCAATTAAACAACCGAAGGTTCAATAAACAGGTTACCCTTCGCAAAGCGGTCCATATTAAGGGTTGTCATAATGTCTTTGTCTTTGTGGTCTAAACCCAAAATGTGAGCTGCCATGAGACGACCGGTCATAGGGGCGATCATGAAGCCATGACCAGAGAAGCCTAACGCCATTTCAAAGCCCTGCAATTGCTCGGTGCTTCCCAAAATCGGTTGACGGTCAGGAGTAAGGTGATATAACCCAGCCCATTGCCGCACAACTCGCAAGTAACGAAGCGGTGGTAACATGTTAGTTATTTTATCGGACATTTCTTTTAGGAACTGCCATGTACTCATGATTTCATGACCATGAGGTTCGATTTCTCCCATGCCCATAATAAATGAGCCGTGAGGTGATTGTTGGCAGTACGTATTGTGATGAAAGCTCATCACCATGGGCCCTTGAAAAGCCTCTACCGGTTCTGTTACTAAGATTTGGTGGCGTTCCGAGTACGTGGGCAACTCCACTCCCGCCATTTGAGCTATGACATCGGCAAACCCACCCGCAGCATTCACTACGATAGGTGTTGAGATTTCACCCTTATCTGTGACAACTCCGATGATTCTCCCGTTTTCAGTTTTGATTCCGGTAACGGTGGTGTAAGTATTGATTTCTACACCCAAGCGACGAGCGGCATCGGCATATGCTTGTGTTACATGGAAGGGATTGGCGTGACCATCTTTTTCATAGAAAGTTGCAGCCAATAACGGTTCAATGTTCAGGTGAGGGACAATTTCTTTGGCTTGTAAGGGAGTTAAAAACCTGGAGTGTATGCCTAAGCTGTTTTGCAAGGCAACATTCTTCTTAAATTGTTCTACCTGATGATCGGTATATGCTACCAATAAATAACCACCTTGATGAAACTCTATATCGCCTTCGTACTGCAACTCTTCGTTCATATTCTCAAAGTCACGCGCAGAACCGGTGGACAGCCGACAATTCATTTCGGTGCCCCATTGCTGGCGAACTCCCGCACCACATCTCCCAGTGGAACCGGAGGCTAAGAATTCTTTCTCTAAAACAACAACGTCTTTGCAGCCATTGGCAGCCAAGTGGTATGCAATAGAACAACCAACTACTCCGCCACCAATGACAACGACTTGGGCTTTATTCTTCATGAGGTTTACCCTCCTCATCCAACTTCATATCAGCAATTGCCCCCAAAGTGATACCGCGCAAAGGTTGACGATAGGTAGGGATTTTAGCTTCACTAATTGGAACACCGGTTCTAGAGGCAATTTCCTGCAGAATCAGTTGGCGGCAGGTCCGGCCTTGGCAAGGCCCCATGGTGGCACGAGTCAGACGTTTGAGCTCGTCCACGGTGGTTAATCCTTGGTCTATCCATTTATGCAACTCCGCGCGGGAAATGTCTTCGCAACGGCAAATAATGGTGTTATCGTATTCATGGTTACTCATTTTTATGACTCCTTTCGGGAGAAATGGCGGACTTCCATGGCCCAATCACGTTGAACTTCTAACCAAACTAAGCGAGTACGGTCGTACGCTTTGTTGTCTTGTACTTTCAATACTTTTGCATCACCCAATGGAACCCCGTCGCGTCCAATCGCAGTAACGACATCTCCTACTTTGGGTAATGGTAAAAATTCATACGGTAACTTGACAGCAGCTCTATCGGGTTGACTCATGTCTACCACAAAAATAGCCAATCCGGGACAGTTGACCACGCAAATACCGCATCCGGTACAAACTTCCCAGTCTATCACAGGCAACTCGTTGATATCATTCCCACGTTCGATGGCACCAAATGGACAACTGGTAGCACAGGGATTGCAGGGGATTTTTTGAAAACATTCAATCACTGCACAAGGGCCTTTTTGCAAACGCTCTAACGAAGGAGTGACTTTGGCAACATCTTCTTTGGTCGGGATTCCGGTAACATGTAACATGCTGGTCCTCCTTATTCTGCATATAACTTGGCCAAGCCGGCACGAATTTTCTCGCCCACCGGACCGGACCGCAAATCATTTAATTGAGTTTCGAGTTCAGTTCGCTGGGTTTGCACGGTTTCTCCGCCATAGCCAAGCGCCGAGGCAGCATTTAATCCAGCTAAATACCCTTCAACCATCGCAGAAGAGGCCTCTTCAATACCGCCCACATCACCGGCGACATAGATGCCTTCCACGCTGGTTTGCATATCTTGACCCCGAGCCGGTACATGACCACCTAATTCGGGGATGAATTTCATATCACAGCCCGCTTGCCAAAATAAATCAGCAAAGGGTGATAAACCAACCGCCAAGCAAATGGCATCACAGGCAATGGTTTGCTCGGTTCCGGGAATGGCTTGCCATTTTTCGTCAAGCTGAACGATAACCGCTCCAGTCACCCGGTCGGTTCCCACCGCTTCTTTGATAGAATGTCGGGTCAAAATTGGTACACCTGCTCGGCGAATTTTAGCAGCATGCACCAAATACCCACCAATACGCGGACCGGCATCTAATATGGCTGCTACTTGTACGCCGGCTTGCATGAGCTGATAACTGACAATCAACCCAATATTACCAGCCCCCACCATAAGCACACGATCGGCTGGTTTTACACCATAGACATTCATTAAGGTTTGAACCGCTCCGGCACCATAGACTCCTGGCATATCGTTGTTTGCAAACATGAGCATTTTCTCGCTAGCACCTGTAGCAAATACGGCTTTTTTTGGATAAATTACCTTAAATTGGTCGTTGTCATCCACGGTTAAAGCGCCGTCTTCATATCGACCAAGGACCATTGCATTGGTTCGAATTTCTACATTGGGCATTTGCTCGAGTTCTTTTACCAACATGGTAGAAATATCGACACCCCGCGTGCCGGCATGTTGTTTTTGCGAGCCGAAAAACATATGAGTTTGCTTGACCAACTGACCACCTAAGCGGTCATCTCCTTCTAGTAAGGTGACTTGAGCACCCATCCGGGCTGCTTGCAGGGCTGCGCACAAACCGGCCGGTCCACCACCGACGACTACGATTTCTTTGCGTTCCATCCCAAGTCCCCCTTCCCTTTTTGAGTTTCTACCGTCATGCCGTCTCGAACTTTGGTTATGCAGGTCTTCACATTCGGACGACCGTCGACCACCATCATACAAGATGAGCATTGTCCAATCGCACAGAACAAACCCCTGGGTCGATGATGTTCATGGCTGTCGCTTAAATGGTACACTCCAGCCGCATGCAAAGCCGCAGCTACTGTTTCACCCTCAAAAGCTTCCACAGGCTGACCATCAAAATAAATAGTGACTTGTTTTCCACGGTTGAACTTCAAAATTGGATGTTCTTCCAGTCTCATGAGCTCCCTCCTCTTATACAATTCGGTTAACAGGATATACTGTACGACCGAAAAGGGTGAAAAGATTCACCATTTGCATTCCATTTCGATTTTCGAAGGATATAATCCTGCCAAAGCTGGCGAAGGTTATCTAGAACCTTCTACCATTTCTTGTTGTAAATGCTATCATTTTTCTGGTATTTGCATTGTTTTTGTAGAACCAATGGTGAACTGTTGAACTTTTTCTGTCTTTGGCAGAGCGGCTTCAGCCAATTGACGGATAACCCTTGGTCATGTATTGAATAAACCTTCATTTAGTGTTAAAATAGGGCAAAGATTTACGATATTTTGTTAATATTGTATAAAGGAGAGAACGACATGCGTATTGTAGTCGTCGGAGACGGTAAGGTAGGCAGGACACTATCTCAACACCTCACGGTTGAAGGTCATGAAATCGTCATCATCGATAATGATAAGCAAGTCATTGATGAAGCCGTCAATACTCAAGACATTGTCGGTGTGTACGGAAACGGGGCTAGTCATCGGGTACAAATGGAAGCCGGTGTGGATAAAGCAGATTTACTCATTGCGACGACAAACTCCGATGAACTCAATATGCTTTGCTGCCTTATTGCTAGGAAATTAGGAGCGAAGCATACTATCGCTCGTGTACGAGACCCAGAGTATAGCGATCAATTACTATTTATGCGTGAGGAACTGGGTTTATCCATGCAAATCAACCCAGAATATAACACGGCCATCGAGTTATTTCGAACCTTACGCATCCCATCAGCTTTGAAAGTTGAGACCTTCTCCCGGGGTAGGGTGGAACTCATTGAGATTCGCCTAAAGGATCATTCCGTGCTCGATCAGGTATTGTTACGCGACATTCAACATCGTTTGGGTGTAAAGGTATTGGTGTGCGCCGTGCAACGCGGAGATGATTTGGTCATTCCTGATGGGAACTTCCGTCTTCATTCTGCCGATAAAATCAATGTAGTTGCCGCTCCCGGCGAAATAGCTAATTTCTTGCAGGCTTTAGGCATTTCCGGCAAACCGGCTCGTCATGTGATGTTAATCGGTGGTAGTCATATTGCTTATTATCTGGGACGCATGCTCATAAGTATTGGAGCTCAGGTAAAAATCATCGATAATGACAAAGAACGCTGCCTTGAACTTTGTGAACTATTACCTAAGGCCATGATTATCCACGGCGATGGTACCGACCAAGAATTGCTTCAAGAGGAGGGGATCTCCACCACCGATGCCGTAGTCACTTTGACCGGTATGGACGAGCAAAACATTTTAGTTTCCATGTATGCTACCTCTTTGCAAGTTAGCAAAGTAATTACGAAGGTGAATCGTCCCGCTTTGGCTGCTTTGGTGGAACATAATGGCTTAGATATTGTTGTATCACCAAAAGATATATCAACCAATCAAATCCTAAGTTACGTCCGTGGAATGCAGAACTCCACCGGGAGCAATGTGGAAACCATGTATAAACTAGTGGGCGGTCAAATCGAAGCGTTGGAATTCAGAGTGCATTCCTCTTTCCCACACCGCGGAATTCCTTTACGTGAGTTACAAATTAAACCCAATACCCTGGTCGCGTGTATTGCACGTGGCATGGATATCATTATCCCCTTTGGCAATGACTATTTTCAAACAAACGACCGCGTCATTGTGGTGACGATGGGTGAATTCTTTGACGATCTTTCCGATATTTTAGTCAAATAGCGAGACCACACAGAGAAAGGAGGCATGCTATGAACGGAGCAATGG
>CALCNS010000035.1 GCA_937897315.1 uncultured Bacillota bacterium | reverse complement strand
CTGCTCTTCCCCTGCTACCGCCGTTTGCGTCGCATCGTGGTCTAGCCGTAGAGTCTGTCCAACCGTGGCATTGGCTTCAGCACGTTCCAGTGTGCCTAACGCGTCCTCTTCACCATTGACCAACACCGGGTCGGGGCTGGCGTCGGCTGGTTTTGTCACCACCACTGGTTCTTCTGCTACCGGCGGTGGGTCGATTAGCTTGATACCCGAGGTATTGACATACGCAAAACTCAATTGCGCCTGGTTTCCCACCAAATCTTGCACCGTATGCGTGCCCTCGTGCAAGTACGGCTCTGCGATGAGTAAAGGAGCTACTTCTGGCCGCAAATCAATCCCCGTTGCATCCCGATGGGTCGCACCCACGGTGTATCGGAAAAGCAAATCGGGCGTCGGTGTGGAGGAGATGGCTTGGGTGGTCGCATTCCAATACCCCGTCAGCGGCACGTATACGATGCCGGAATCTAGGTAGAGCTTCATTGCCACCGTGTAATCCCCTGCCATTCCACGGCTCACATAGTGCACCACTTCATTGTAACGCACTACAAAGTCGAGTGTTTGCCCTGGAGTGTATGGACCATCCACCGGTAATAGTAGTGTGGAAATCTGTGGTATGACGCCATCCACTATCACCGTACTCATATCTTGCACGACAGCCGAAGTAAAACTTCCACTATATGGATGGTTTTGGGCATCCGCAAATAGATCGTCGAACGAGGTGATGACCCGGTCGACTCGTAAAGTTCCGTTGGCAAAATCACCATATTGTACTGGGTATTCAAAGAGCCATGTGTTGGTACCGCTCCCCGATACATAGGACACGGTCACATAGTTGGTAGCGTCAACAAACAACCGAAACTCCGCATCGGGATCAAAGGTTATGCTCTTTATACTTACGGGCTCATTATATGTCACTGCAAAATGCAGTACATCTCCCACCTTAAAGGAGGATTTGGCCGGTAAATCGGTCAAGTGGACCGAAACCACCTCGGTGTCGATGCCATCGAAAACATAAGGACTGAGGTCAACCAGGAGCAAGGCGTCGTTCACAACATTCCCGGCAGCATCCACCACAGAGTTCCCTTGAACCATGAGCTGCCCCAAAATACTAGGGCCATTGGTATCGAGAACCCCTTCCGGTACCGTGAACCGGAAGGTTAACGCTGTCGTACCATGTCCTGCTGTATAATACGCATAGATATTGGTATCGAAGGTGGGGGTATTGAGCGTACACAATACCGATGGATATGGGTAGATGGCATTTACATAGACAACTTCATTATAATTCACCACCAAGTCAAAGGGATCTCCTATGCCATAGGTGGTTTGCACCGGTAGCGTGTAGGTTGTCATATAAGGCGATTCCGAGTCTAGGAGCACATGCCCCAAATCAGGAACGACCGACAACGGAATGGCGGGGTCGATAGCATTTCCACTGGCATCGACAATGGAATTCCCCACACCAACCTGAATATTCTGTGATAAAACCACTCCTGCGCTGTGTTTGTCAAAGAGATTTAGGGATCCCTGAAAACGCAAGATACTGGTTCCCGTCCCGGATACATAAGGTAATAAGATAGAACTACTGTCCGATAGTTGCAGCTCTAACATGGGAGAACCTTGTTTGACATAGGCGGTTACGACCTCATTAAAGGAGACATCAATGATGATGTCATCTCCATAAGCAAAACGGTACGAAGAATTTTTGTGGTTGGCATAAAAATTCACAAACGTGGCGGTGGGTCCCACTGCATCGACAGAAAGGGTGCTTAGATCTGGGGTGTTCACCAAAGTCCATGCAGAAGCCAAGGCCTGGTTCCCCCTGGTATCATACAGCTTTGCTCCATTGGGCACGATTGCGCTTGCTAAGGTAACGGGCCCGGCATCCCCTGATGCTAACGTATAAACAAAGGTGAGTTGCCCATTCCCCAAGTCGCTATAATCGGCAGCGTAGGTCGCGATCCGGTTTTGACCCCCTATTTGCATAGGCAGATTAGGCGCACCCAAAGAGGTGTCGAGGGTAATCGCCTCGTGATATTGCGCTTGGAAATAAAGAGGACGGCCTAGCGGTTGCGTGCCAGAAGCTGGGGATGCCACGACGGAGACCATAGTAGGACCCTTGGCATCCAAATAGGATTCACGATAATAGACTTTATCTAGCCCATAGGTCAATACCGCCGGGTCATTGGTTGCATTGGTCACCTTTCCCCCAGCTGCTAACGATAAGCTTCCCATTTGAATCGCACTTCTGGTATTGGCGATGACAGCGCTTTCGTCGCCATCTACCACCACATAGCGGAAACGCAAGATATCGCTACCACTACCACTAAAGAGCGCGAGCGGAAAGTATCCGTTTCCAAAATCAATGTTTAAATTTAGTTCTCCGGTCACATAGACGGGTTGATCAAATTGAATGAGAAAATCGAGGTTTTGTCCTAAACTGTAATTCCCTGCCGCTGGATAATGCGCCTCAATGATCACTGGATCGGTGTAGATGGAGTCAAAGGTGGCGTAGAGGGTTGCGGCATTGTTGACCGTATACGGTGCAAACTCTGCGTAAGCAAGCCCATCTGCGTTTGCTGTGGTGTTCCACCCTTCAAAAGTGTAGAGTAGTCCTTTGCTGAGTGCCAAACGATTATCGGCAAGAACGATTGGTTCGCCACTGCGATAGGAGCCGGTGTCGATGGGTGCCGTTCCAGAAGTCGCGTCGTTGGCGGAGTAGGTGATGCGCGGTAGGGTACCCAAATTCACAGGGAGATTCTGTAGCTTGGGTAACCCAAGGTTTTCCGGTGCGGTGGTTGCATCCCAGCTAATCCCACCCAACCCGTTTAACGTCGCAAGAAGGGTAGTTTGCATTTCGGAAAAAGATAGACCCACTTCCCCGTAGTTTCCACCGTATGTGGTGATGGGTGCAACGTCGTTTCCATTGACCATATAGGCTTCCTTGTTAAAGTAGACATTATTGTAGCGATTACTGAGTGAATCGTAATAATATCCTAAAATGGCATCGACGCTGTACGAGGTTTCTTGCGAAATCACGTTACCGGTTGAATAGCTTTTGTCTAATACCGCGGGTATCATTCCCACCGATTGTGCAAAACCGATTAAACCCCCGGCTACCGATTCGCTTTCCCCCTCAATGTAGACACTGGCGGTGTTGAAGCAGCCATCGAAAGGGGCTTCGGCACTGGCAAAACCGACCAGCCCACCGGCATAGACACTGGTGCCGGAAAACACACTGCCTGCGCTGGAACACTCGTTTACTTCACCTTGTATGTATCCGGTTAATAAGCCAATGGTGTTATTGTTCCCACCATGGATGGATCCGGAGACGCTAACCTGCTCGATGAGGCAATTTTCGTTATCTACATACCCACCAGGATAAAAAGCGCCCACCAATCCACCAATGTATAATGTATCGCTCCCGGTTCCTACATCTATATGAACATCGACAAGGTTTAGTTCGCGGATTTCTCCATTGGTCGCGTTACCGAATAATCCATAAGTGAGTAAATCGTTGCGAGGAGCTTCGGCGGATCCAATGGTTACATGCGATATGGTGTGATGATCGCCGTCAAAATATCCTTGGAAATAGGGATCCGCGGTATCCGATATATAGCCGATGGGATCCCAAGGAACCTGATTCAAATCAATATCGGCTTTTAGACGAAAATAGGGAGCGACGAATTCGGTTCCCCCTGCATTTACATAGTCGGCAAAGTAAGCCAACTGATGTGCGGTTGCGATAATATAAGGGTCTCCCAAGGTGCCGGTGCCAGTGGCAAATTCGGAAGCGTGACCGCCATCCCATACACTAGAGGCTGCATAAACCGTCACATATACCTCGCGAGTGGTAGTTGTGATACCATCGCTGACTTCAATGAGAAAGCCATCGGTGCCGGTGTAGCCTGCATGTGGTGTGTAGTTTATGGTGCCCAAGGGGGTGGCGTCACTACTTGCCGGGCCGGTTGCTGTGGTGAATGTGAGGGTACCATGGGAGGGTTGGGAAGTTTCGGGACAACTCCAAGTAAGGGTTTGGGTGATGTCGGGGTCGTTCACATGTAAGATAGGGACAAGGTTGTAGAAGCCATCGGTTGCATACACGATGGGTCGAGTGGTGGTGTCGAGAAAAAGCGGTGCAGTATTGCCGTTGGCCAGAGCTTTTGCTGCGGGTAAGAAGAGCAACGCGATGGTGAGTACGAGTGCAAAGCGCAAGAATGCTTTGGGTGGAAAGGTGCATGGGGAATGATGGTGTAACATGTTCTCCCTCCTATAATCATAATGAGCTAGGTCGAAAGACATACAATCCCCTGCGAAGGTGTTGGCTGGCCAATTGTGCGAGCACGCCTTCGTTTTCTCATCCCCTTCCTCTGCACAAACTGGATATTTTGTAACGTGGTCAGGGATACCGTTCGTCAAACCCGCGGGTGATTCCTTCAAGATAAAGCATTTTTATTCATTATCATTTATATGATGGCAGTTATATACTGCATTCTTGTATATTTACCATTCTGCTGGCAAAATCCGCAAACTGTTTCAACTGCGAAATAATTTCCCAAAGGGGACAGACCCCTTTGGGAAATGTTAACAACAGTTTATGCGTTTTTGAGGGATTTGAGGATGCTACTTAGTTTGGGGGTTTTGCCGTAGAGCAAGACGCCCACACGGTAGATCTTGGCCGAGAGGATACCCACGCAAATGGTGCTGGCTACCAATATCACCACGCTCACAGCCACCTCTATACCGCTGG
>CALCNS010000034.1 GCA_937897315.1 uncultured Bacillota bacterium | reverse complement strand
AATACCATGGCTCATCGTCATGAGACGGGCGTTTTTAATCCACAACATTTTAGACGCCCTCCTTTTCCCAGTCTTCTTTATCGCGATCGATGTCGAATGCCAATACACCATTGACAAAAACTTTTTCAACACGCGTAAGCAATTCCAAGGGATGTCCATCCAAAATCAGCACATCGGCATCTTTGCCAACATCCAAGGAGCCTACGCGGTTTTCCACACCAATGATTTCGGCAGAGGTTAGTGTCATAGAGCGGATGGCTCCGGCTTCACTCATACCTGCCCGGTGACTTAAAGCCACACAAGTGCGCAAATATTCTTGTGGAACAACGCCGGCATCGGTGGTGATACACACTTTCACACCGACTTTTTCTAGGATACCGGCTGCTACAAAGTCTTTGCGAGCGGTTTCCACTTTGGTACGAGCCATGGTGGGTCCCAACACACAGGGCACATTGCGCTTTTTGATCTCATCAACAATAATATGGGCTTCGGACGCGTGCTCGATGGAACATTGGAAGCCAAACTCGTCGGCAGCACGTAAGGCCATCATAATATCGTCGGCTCTGTGCGCATGAATACGGGCCTTGAGTTCGCCTTTTAATACTTTAACCAACGGTTCCAATTGGTAGTTCACAGGTGTCTCCGGGTCTTTTTCGCGCTTGGCCATATACGACTTGGCTTTCAGGAAAGCATCTCGCAGCAATGCTCCACTGCCCATGCGGGTAGAAGGAGACTGATTGCGAGAGCCAAAATTGCGTTTCGGGTTCTCACCCAACGCCATCTTGACTTCAGCCGGGTTCATGAGCACCATGTCTTTACGACTCTTACCAAAGGTTTTGGCGATGATACCCATACCGGAGATAATCTTACCGGAACCGGGACGGGTTAAAATGGTGGTGACACCGGCTTCGAGCGCTTGTTTGAGTTGCACATGACGAGGATTGAAGGCATAGTAGCTCATCAATTCGGGAGTCACTGCCGGGCCAAACCCACCACCACCGGCAGGAGCACCATCGGCATCTATGTGATTCTCTTCTTCACCAACACCAAAATCCATGACGCCCAAATGACAGTGGGCTTCCACAATGCCGGGCATAACGAACTTACCGGCGGCATCGACCACTTCGGCTTTCTCGGGGATGGGTAAATTCTTACCCAGAGCGACGATTTTGCCCTGATCCAAAAGCAGTGTTCCGTTGGGGATGACAGGGCCGGAAACGGTGATGAGGGTTCCGTTGACAATGGCTAACATTGGCATTCACCTTCCTTTTCGGCTTGCCAAACCAAATCGCCACTGACCATGGTGGCGAGGCACTGGGCATTGATCTTAAAGATGGGTTCACTAAAAATGGCAATATCAGCATCTTTGCCTACGTCCAAAGAGCCAATGCGGTCGGCTACACCCAGAATTTCGGCGGCGGTTAAGGTAATGGCTGCAACGGCCATGTCTTCCGGCATGCCATCGCGACAAGCCAGAGCGGCTTGGGTAGCCAAATTTTCGCTGGGTAGAGTCGGATGATCGGTGCAGAGTGCTACCGGCACCCCGGCCTTTGCTAACACACCGGGCATTTTCAGCGATAAATTCTTGGATGCACCCATGCGGTTAATAAAGGTGGGACCGGCAATCACCTTGCAGCCCGAAGCAACGATGTCTTCGACAACGAGATGACCTTCATAGCAACGCTCTAAAACCAAGGGGAAGTTCCACGTTTTCGCCAACTCCAATGCGTTTAAGATATCGTGGTTGGCAAAAACAGTGATTCTGGCAAAATTCTCCCCTTTGAGCAAAGCCACCAGGGGATCGAGTTTGGGGTTCTCTTCCGGGGATTCACCCTTCGCCAACAACTTTTCGTTCTTAGCCATGAGTTCTTTGGCTTTTTGCAACTGACCTTGTAAGGCAGCAATATCGACGGTTCGATCTCGTTGGTTGCTGCGGGTACCACAAATATTGATCTTCAAGCCGGCATAAGCGCGAATGACTTGGTGGTCCAGCACTCCCGGAGCCGTCTTGGTGACGAAACTTTGCCCATTGATGACATTGTTGCTGCCCGGACCAATCGACAAAGCGGTAATACCGGCACGGCGACAATCTTCAAAGGCAACGTCTTCCCACCAGGTGGCATCGAAGGCACGCAACTCGGTGCCGATGCTGGCTGGTTCATTGGTGTCATCCCCAATAGGTCCTTGTCCTTCCTCAAAAATACCGACCTTGCAGTCTGCGTCAATAAGACCCGGATAGACATGGGCTCCCTGGGCAAAAATGAGTTCTGCCTCTTCGGGTATGACGATGTTTGTTCCCAAAGCCATGATTTTTCCCTCTTCAATGAGAATCGTTCCGTTGGGAATCACGCCATGAGAAACGGTGTGTAAGGTTCCGTTCACAATCGCTTTCACAAAATAACCTCCTTCACATAACTGACTTGAAATTCAAGAAAGAGAGGCGAAATTCCTTCGCCTCTCAAAATGCTTTTTGTAATTACGGTTTGGGGGTGATGGTGAGTTGCACCAAGGCAATCTCACTGATACTGCCCAAACGGAAGTCGGGGCCCCAAGTGCCAATACCGGAGGTCACGATGACATGCGTGCGTCCTATGGTTTTGTGGCCATAGTTGACTTCATAAATGCGGTCGGTTGCCCAGGTTACTGGCCAGAATTGACCGGCGTGGGTGTGCCCGCTCACCAGTACATCCACACTCTGGCTATCGGTGGTCTCATATAGACGTGTGGGTTGGTGGTCCATGACGACTACAGGTAAATCGGCGGCATCTTGTAGTAATTCGGTTAAGCTGGCACGCTGCACCGGGTTGCCCGAGCGCATGCCCCCTTTGTCTTGTCGTCCAACTAAGATAAACTGGTCATCGATGAGAAAAGTTTGGTCTTGCGCCACCGTAATACCCACGCCAGCTAACTGGTTGAGCATCTCTTGAGACCGACCCGAATATGCATCGTGATTGCCCAAGACCACATACACACCCTGCGGAGCTTTGAGTCGTGCCCATTCCTCCACCATATTTTGCTCTGCAAAAGGCTCATATCCGTGGTGCAATACGTCACCGACAACCAAGACAAGGTCTGGCCGAGTGGCGAGAACGGCGTCCACCATCTTTTTTAAATGCTCACGGCCTTGCACATACCCTAAGTGTAAATCGGAGATGACGGCCAGTTTGTAGGTTTTTTCTTGTTCCACAGGAGCGAACACCTGAATCTCATAGGGTGTGGTGCGTATATCCAGTGCGATACGATTTCCCCAGATCATGGTCACAGTAGAAGCGAGCAGCACAAAGGTGAAAGCGAGCAAGCCCCAAACCGGTTGAGTGAGAGTTTGAATTTTAAAGAGATGGATGGCGATGAGCCCGCTTACATGCACTATGACCGTGAAAGCCATGAGCGCGATGAGTGCAATGATCTGCCAAAACAAAAGCTTTTGCCCCAAAGCATACATCGCCGGTGAAAAGCGCTTGCCTAAGAATTGCAATAGGCTGGGCATGAGGTTGAGAAAAGCAAAGAGTGACCAATACACCATTTGCCCGCGGGGAGAGAGCCAAGGGCGCAAGCTGCGATGCCCCTGCCAACCCAAGTACGAGAAGATGCCAAAGAGGAAAATCAGTGGGTAAATAAACCACATACCTCGACGTTTCCTTTGCGTTTTATTCATAGAATTATAGGGTGATCACTCTATGAGCAGCCAGAATCTCGTAGATGTCGTACATGTTCGAAATTCGGCCCACTCGTAGGAGGTCTTTCACTTTGTAAAAGTCTAAGCAGGTACCGCAAGCGACGATTTCCACACCGACTGCTGCCAAGCTTTGTAAATCGGCCAATACCGGGGAGTTTTCTATGGCGAGTTGCACCCCGGAGTTCATGAACACCACCACGGCGGGCAAGGATTCCGGGGTTTGCTGTACGGCGTAGAAGAAAGAGCGCATTAGCAACGCACCCAGCTCGTCGCTGCCCAAACCTAGGAAGTTGCTGCGAATAAAGAGGACATGTTGGCCAAGGGGTAGGTCTTGCTTTGCGGGGGTTGGGGGTTGTGGGGTAGGAGCGGGGGTTTGACCGGAGCGCTGCAGTGTGAGGAAGTATAAGCCATCTTTCTCTTCAATTTCTACTTGGCAACCGGCACTGGCGGCAAAGCGGCGCACGTTTTCTTTGGCGACTTCGTTATCGACAATACTGACCAAAGCTTGTCCTTCAGCCAGGTTGCTTAATGCTTTTTTGGTGTGAATGACCGGTTGAGGGCAGGAAAGTCCTCGGTTGTCTACGGTGATGACGTTCATGGGAATTCCACCTTTCTATGAGGGAGTATGCTACTTCTCTTCCTCAAAACACGAAAATAATCCTTCCTGATGCGAAAAAAACCTGCAGCGAAGCATTGGAGCAGAAGGAATAGATGCTGCTCAAATCGAATTTGAAAAAGGTACGTGTAAAAAAGAGCCGTATAGAATGACTTCGATCCCTGAACAAGCAAGGAGGAACATCTGTGAAGAACTATTCAGTAGACAAGATTCGTAATATCGGGCTGTTTTCCCACGGGGGAGCCGGGAAAACGACATTAGCGGAAG
>CALCNS010000033.1 GCA_937897315.1 uncultured Bacillota bacterium | reverse complement strand
CGACCACCGAGATCTACACTCTTTCCCTACACGACGCTCTTCCGATCTGTTGAAACCGTTGAGGGTCAGCTTTGGCTTTCCTATTATCATACAACACCACCCGATTTATCGGTAGAAGCCACCTACGCTACAACCAAGGGTGTGGAGCAAATCGTAGGGAGCGACTTCTACAAGAATAATCATATCAAACTATCCTTCCTACCCGGCATCATAAATGATGGCGGTGTGGATAAGGTGCAATATATGGAAGTCACTGTGGAAGTTTGGATGGATAATCGGATGATTACCAAGACGAAGGGGGTGATTCAAATGCAATATTTGCCGGGAATTGGCTAGTATTGCAGAGTGAATAGGAAACCGTCTTTATACAATATTTTAAAAAAATTCTTATAGTTTGGAAGGAAGTACATCATGAAGAAAAAAATGAACAAAAAAGGTTTTACCCTCGTAGAAATTATTGTTGTTTTAGTGATTATTGCCATTATGGCCGCTTTCGCGATCCCCGCTTACAATGGATTCATTGATAGAGCTAGACAAAGTGAGATACTTGGTGAAGCTCGTGTATTTTTATTAGCTGCACAAACTGCTGGACAAGAAAAATATACCTTGAAGGGTTCTAATTTAGTAGCTAGTGTTTCCACTACTGTTCCCAGCGAAGCCGCATCGTTACTCACATCAGTAGATGCTTTAGCTGATCTCAAAGCAACAACATTCTTTTCAGTAACATTTTCAACTAGCGGAGTCGTAACATCGGCTACTATATACAATGGGACATATTATGCAACTTATGCTAGTGGTTCGTGGACTACATCGAATACCGGAACTCCCTTGACATCTAATCTAGTAACAATAGCCTAAATCACTTCATACTGTTTACTGCATAAGCTTAGCTATTTCATTTGGAGTCTAGCCTAGAGATTTAGTAAATAGCAATCTCTTCCTGAAGGGGCTCCTGGTCTTAGATCAGGAGTTCCCGGAAGGATTTTTTTGCAAGAGCACCTAATAATATGTACTCAGGAGAACAACCATGCCGAAATTTCAATATAAAGGATACAATGCAGCTGGCAAAATGGTAAGAGGTAAAGAAGATGCCATCGATGACCATCAACTTTATTTGAAGTTGCAAGAAAAAGGGATATTTGCCACAGCCATCGTACCGGTTCAACAGCGAAGCGATTATAAGCGCCTCAAACTTCCGGCGGTGGTTTCTTTTTGCACGCAATTGGGAACCCTGCTGCAAGCCGGGATATCTTTAGTACGTGCATTAAACATAATATCCTTAGAAGATGGGTTGCCGGAGTCCACCAGAGTTTTATATGAGGACTTGCAAATGCAAATTCGGCAAGGGGTAGCCTTATCGGTTGCCATGGGCTACCAAGCTCCGGCTTTCCCTGCCCTCTTAATCCAAATGGTGGCAGCGGCTGAGTCTAGTGGAAACCTAGATAAAACCCTGGGTCGCATGGGGGACTACTTTGAAAAAGATTATCGTTTGAACCAAAAAATCAGCAGTGCCATGACCTACCCAATGATCTTAAGCGTGCTGACGGTGGTAGCGGTAACGGTCATTATCACGTTTGTTATCCCACAATTTGGTTCTTTGTTCGATACCGGTGGAGACTTACCCATACCCACTCGCATCGTTCTGGGAGCCAGCAACTTTATGAGCCAGTATTGGTATATCGCCTTTATTTTTGCTGTGTTAGTAGTCTATGTTCTACAAATCTTCCTGCAAACGCCAAAAGTTGCTTTAGAAGTGGACCGATTCAAAGTCAATTTTAAACCCATAAAACGCATCTTAAGAACCATCTATACCGCAAGATTTGCGCGCACGTTCAGTTCGCTATATTCCAGTGGTATGCCCGTCTTGCTTTGTATGCAAGTGGGGAAGACAACAGTTGGAAATCGCTACATCGCAGCCCAATTCGACGACGCGATTACATCCGTCAGCCGAGGCGGTAGTCTCGCAACTGCAGTGGGACAAATCGATGGTTTTGTGAACAAACTGACCTCTACCATTTTTGTAGGGGAAGAAACGGGGAATTTGGAGCATATGCTCATTGTGATTTCCGAAAGCTTAGACCATGAAAGCGATACCTCTTTATCGAAGTTGGCAACCATGTTAGAACCCATATTATTGGTCATCATGGCCATAGTCATTGGCTTTGTCATGTTAGCCGTCATGATGCCAATCTTTAGTATGTATAATGTCATCCAATAATCGTAGGAGAAAGAAGGTGAGCGTGTGAGTACCGTTCTGTTTATGTCCAATCGGCGGATGCAAATTGTGGAAGGGACGTTCCGTCGCTCAAAAGTAAAAATCAATAAGGTGATTGAGCACGATTTACCGGAGGGCTTCTTGATTAACGGAGTCATCATAGATGAAACGAATCTTGCCGAAAGTATTAGAAAAATTTGGGCAGAGCATAAACTTTCGCGAAAAGGACTTCAAATCGTTATCGATAGCACCCAGTTTCAAATTAAGAATGCCACATTTCCCAAGTTACGGGAATCGGCCATTCAAGAACTGGTGAGAAACGAGTTTATAGGGAACGAACGATACAGCGATCCTATTTTTGATTATATGGTACTTCGGGATAATCCGACCAACCCCAAAATGATGGATGTTCTGTGTTGTGGGGTGGAAAGCAGCTTTATCCATAGTTATGTGGAGCTCTTTCAAGATGCAATCATTCAGATTCGCAGTATCGATACGGCATTAGGTGGCATTTGGAGAATGATTAATTTCCTGCCTTTATTTGAGGCTCGTACCTGTATTCTACTTATTTTCAATGGCGACAACTTGTTGACTGTCTTATTGGAAAATGGTTTATACAAATACTCCAGTCGGGCACGACTTTTAGCCGAAAAAAACACTGTGGATTTCGTGATGGCGATTCAAAGAGCTGTGTCATCGATACAGCAATTCCAAGCGGTAGATAGCAATGGCTTTTCCATTACGGATGCGTATTTTTGCGGTTGTGACTCCAGTGTTGTGAATTATTGTAAACCGAATATCCAAAACCTAGGTTTGAATGCACAATTATTACCCGACGATCCAAGCATTGAGTTAAACGGTGAGACAAACGGCAAACACCTCAGTGATATCGTTTTCCTGGTTGGAGATTTAATGAGGAGGTGAAGCCATGTTCCTGTTTCAAAAGAAGGACTTCAATTTTTACAACCGATACTTACAAAAAACAGCTCAAAAATGGGGCTTCAAACCCATTTATACCATAGCCATGGTCGTATTGGTTTTATCGATTGGTGTTTTCAGCTACTGGATATTTGCAGAAAATTATTCTCTAGAAGCCAGAATAAACGAGTTGGAGCAAGTCTATTTGGATAAGCTTGCCACCTTAGATCCGGAAAGTGAAATCCTCAACTTAAGAATGAAGCTTCAAGAAACGAACACCCGCGCCGAGAATCTTGGTGCAGCGTTTGTTGCCATCGATTCTTATCCTCGGGCGAACTGGGAACTCATTCAACAGGTTTTTGCTCTGGCAGACGGCAATATCACTATTACCATTGGCGGATTTCGTTCTCATGAAGGGGTCCTCGATATGACGGTAGTTTCGAAACAAGTCAGTAACATTCCAGATTTCGTTCGTCGTGTGACAGCTAGCGGCTTGTTCCAAAGTGTATCTTATACCGGATATTCCGCAAACCTAAATGATTACAGCGTTTATATGGAGTGTATCTTACATGGCAGAGCGGGTAGGGAGGGATTACAATGAAAATCGACCTCCGACTGACTCCTCGTGATAAAATATTGCTAGCTTTATTAGCAACCATCTTAGTCTTATTATTATTGATGAACTTTATCGTCAACCCACTCTTGAATCGCAATCAAGCACTAAAAGACGAACTGATGAAAGTGGAAGATAAGGTCAATCAAATGAATCTAGCCATAGCCAATGCCAATGATATGGCGCTGCAATTGGAAAAGGCCCAAGAGAAGGTGGCATCATACCAAGACTTGTTGCCCGAACCTATGAGTGCCGACCAAATGGATCAAGTCATCACGAGCTTGCTTCAACAATATGGTCTGAAAGCGAAAGACTTGATTTTGTTCGAGATTACCGATAATCCCATTGAGTCCTTCCGCTTGTCCGAAACAACTCGAGCTCCGCTCAAAGGGGTTCTATCTTCCGCGGAAGTGAGTTTTCTCTGCGAAGGAACAACGAGAAGCTTCTATAATATGGTCAGAGGTATGGAACAGAATCACAAATATATTCGGTTCATCGATTACAGTTTTGACTTTGAGTTATCTAACAGCGCAACGTTTAGCCTGGATTCTTTGAATACAATTCAGGGTAAATTGCTCGTATATATGTTTCGTAAATAACGGAAAGAGGTTTCTATGAAGAGTTTACGATTGGGAGAACTACTTATTGAAGTAGGCTATATCACGGAGTCTCAGCTAACAGAGGCGTTGGCTTATCAGAAAAAAAACCCCAGTAAGCGAATTGGGGCCATACTAGTAGAGTTAAAATTTATCAACGAAACACAGTTGGTCAATACATTGGCTCAAAAGATGGAGATTAAGGTAGCGGATGTCGATCGCATGACAATCGATATTGAAGCAGTGCAATTAATCCCCAAGCAATTGGCAGAGAAGTATGGAATACTGGGGGTCAAACAAAACGGGAGCATTTTGACCATTGTCACCAATGATCCCTTGGACTTTTACGCCCTAGAAGATATTCGGCAGACCACCGAGAAGACATTGGATATTCAAATTAGCGAACTTCAACCCCTGAGAAAAGCGATTCAATACTATTACTCCGAGATTACAGCTCGCAAAGCTATGCAGACAGCCAACCAAACCCCTTTTATGGAAACGGGCAAGTTGTTTTCGGAATCCATGGTCATTACTGACGCCGAAACCAGTGATGCACCAACCATACGATTAATCGATAGCCTTATTCAACGTGCTTATACGCTGCAAGCCAGTGATATTCACATTGAGCCATTTGAAGATGAAACCGTTGTTCGGTTAAGGGTGGACGGAGTGATGATGGACTACATGAATTTACAAAAGTCCTTACACCCCTCATTGATTGCTCGAATCAAAATCATGGCGAATCTCGATATCACTGAGAAACGCCTACCTCAGGACGGGCATTTTCGTACTCGTTTAGATAAAGAAGATTTAAATTTGCGTGTTTCAATGATTCCAACCGTGTTTGGTGAAAAGACGGTCATGCGGTTACTGGCAAAGAATGCAAAGATCGATCATTCGGGTCAATTCGGTATGAACGATTATGCTTACAAGCAGTTTTTGCCCATGTTAGATTTCCCTAATGGCATTGTATATATTACTGGTCCTACCGGAAGTGGTAAATCCACAACCCTTTATATGGTCTTGGAGCACTTGGCGCAGCGCAACGTAAATATATCTACCATAGAAGACCCGGTAGAGAAAAATATAAAAGGGATCAACCAAACCCAAACAAACCTCATGGCAGGTCTGACCTTTGAAAAAGGTTTAAGAGCTCTGTTGAGGCAAGACCCCGATATTATTATGGTGGGTGAAACGCGTGACACCGAAACAGCTTCCATTTCTGTCCGGGCTGCGATTACCGGGCACGTCGTTTTTTCTACCTTACATACCAATAATGCGACATCATCCATTGTTCGGTTACGAGATATGGGAGTAGAGAATTACTTAATTGCCAACTCCTTAGTAGGGTTAGTGGCACAGCGACTGATGCGGAAAAATTGCATGAATTGCAGGGAAGAAGTAGAAGTGACTCCCAGTGAACGGGTATGGCTACCAGAGGATATTCACAAGACATACCGTAGCAGGGGATGCCCAAGTTGCAAGAACACGGGCTTTGCCGGGCGTGTTGCGGTACATGAGGTGGTGAGTGTTGACAAAGAATTGCGGGGTATGATTGCACGCAATGCACCCATGGATGAAGTGGATGCTTATGCACGGAATGTCCAGGGCATGAAAACCTTGCTGGAACAAGGAATCGATTTGTTGCGCAAAGGAATCATCCCTTATGAGGAAATGTTAAAACTCATCTACTATGTCTAAGGGAGGTTATAAGGTATGCCGGTTACTTTAGAGCAGGTGATTTCATTAGCTGTTGAATTACGATGTTCCGATATTCATATCTCCGTCGGGTTACCCATCGCCTTTCGAATCAATGGTCAATTACAAACCGCTCCTTTTAATGTTACAGTGGAAGAGAGCGAAATTATGATTCGGCAGATGTTGCACCTTGTATCAAAGGAAGAACTCGAAAGTATTACCGACTTGGATTTTGCATTTGCCTTAGGAGAGCAAAGGCACCGTGCAAACATCTACAAGCAACAGGGACGAGCCACGGCAACGATTCACTTAATCAACCGAAAAATTCCATCGTTTGAAAGCTTAGGGTTGCCCACCATATTACGTACCTTTGCTGAAGAACCACGAGGATTAATCTTAATAACCGGACCCACCGGAAGTGGTAAATCGACAACCTTGGCGGCTATGATTGAGTGGCTGAACACTAATCATAGTTATCACATTTTGACCATCGAAGATCCTATTGAATACATCTTTAAGTCTCAGAAGTGCCTAATTCACCAACGAGAAGTAGGAAAAGATGTACCTTCATTTGCTACAGCTTTGCGTGCTGCTCTGCGTGAGGACCCCGATGTAATGATGGTAGGTGAAATGAGAGACTTCGAAACCATATCGGCTGCAGTCACAGCAGCCGAAACCGGTCAGTTGGTTTTGGGAACCTTGCACACCATAGGTGCAGCACAGACCATAGAGAGAGTCATTGGTGCGTTCCCTCCTTCTGCTCAAGCGCAAATTCGTACCCAGTTAGCCGGTGTGTTAAAAGGGATTGTTACGCAACAACTTATACCCCGTCAAGACACCAACAATCGCATAGTCGCGACAGAAGTCTTGGTCGTCAACGAGGGCGTTGCACATATGATTAGAGAGAATAAAATTCATCAACTCGATTCCCAAATGCAAAGTGGAGCAGCGGTGGGAATGCATACTCTAAACGGAGACTTAGCTCGTTTAGTTCGTGAAGGAATTATTAGTCGAGACGCTGCTTTCGAAGCCACCACCAACAAGAAAGATTTGGTCCAATATTTGGGGTTATAAGGAGGTGGCTGCTATAACCAAGCTCGATTGTTACATTTTAAACGATTCTTCGGAGCGTCATAAACATGAACATGCCCAGATATTTTTGCCAATCAGTGACAATTTGGAGCTGTTTTGCAACGGAAGTACACACATCATTCATTCCAACGAGCTGGCTTTTATTCCACCTCAGATCGAGCATTTGTGTTTGTGTAAGAATAGGGTACTCATTATCAATATTCCCCCCGACATGATCAAGAAAGAAGACATGCAGAGTTTGACCAACCAAATCGTTTTTCCCATAAAGGGTCCCTTAGTCAATCTCATAGAACTGATTAAAGACGAAATCGCCCACAAGACCACGGGCAATACCATACGCTACTTGTTCTACTACCTGTATGATAAACTCATCGAATACCACACTCCTACCTCCATACGCTACATTCGCGAGCGTTACGACGAGAACATCAGCGTAACAGGACTCGCCAAAATGGAGAACTACAATGTTTCGTATTATAATGAGTGGTTCAAACAACAAACAGGGATGAGTCCAGGACAATATATACGTCATGTACGCATGGAAGCGGCAAAAGAACTGCTATGGACCACCCAATACACCATATTGGAAATTGCCTTGCAAGTAGGATACCAAAACCCAGCAGCGTTTTCTCGTGCGTTTGCTCAAACTGTAGGATACCCTCCGGTAACATATCGGAAAGAACAAACAAATGGATAATATCGGTTTTTTCGATAAAGTGAATTCGGTCAGATTGCTTTATAGATTATGTGATTCGGTTACAAAATTTCGAAGAAAATCTGAAAAAATTTTCTATAAATTGTCAAAATTCTTATTGACAATCGTCACAAACTGATATAGAATCATTATAGATATTGATACAACTTCATTTAAGATTTTGGCAAACTATTTGAAAGAATAGGACGCAAAGTCTGGAGTCTAAAACACCATGGTGTAATGATCGTCCGACCGCAAACTTCTTGCGGTCGGATTTTTGTTTTAGTTATCGGAATATGAGCATTTGAACTTATACGAAGGAGGCTGTTACATTGAACGAGTCAGAGATAACAAAAAAAAGTAAGGTGGGTATTGGCTCTATCATAGGTATCGTTCTTTGTATTATACTCATACCCGCTTTAGTCATAAATGTGACTCTCATCGTGAAGTCATTCTTGTATCCGGACAAAGTACCCAGTTTTATGGGCTACAAACCGTTTATCGTGCTTACGGGTTCCATGGAGCCGGTGTTTTACTCCGGTGACTTAGTGATGGTAAAGGAGGTAGAAGCCAGTAGCCTTCAGGTCGGTGATGTTATCGCATTCAGAGAAGGCACAGCAGTGATTACACACAGAATCGTTCAAATTGAGAACCCCGCTTCGGGTCTCCGCTTCATTACCAAAGGAGACAACAACAATGTGAACGATCGCAGACCGGTAACAGTAGAACAGCTCGAAGGGCGCTACCTGTATCGCATCTCAAAACTGGGCAACTTCGCCATGTTTATGCAAACCCCGGTCGGAATGGCTCTGTTCATCGCACTCCCGTTATTATCTTTCATACTATATGACATCTTGCGACGCACCGTGTTCGAACGCAAGAAAGCCCAACGAACCAAAGAATTAGAAGCCGAGTTAGAGCGTATGCGCCAACAGCTCGAAGCCAATAAAGAAAAAGACTCACAAAACTAAGGATTCCACGATAACAATTTCGGGAATTTGACCGCAATGCGGTCTCCAATATAAAAAATAAATGGAGGTAAGAAAGATGAAAAAGAATTGGATGTTAAGATTGGGCTTACTCGCTATGGTATTAACCTTAGTGACCATGCCTATGGTTTCCAGCACCTATGCAAAGTATGTGTCTGAAGCAACGGGAACAGACACTGCAAGGGTTGCCAAGTGGGGAGTAGTAGTCAATGCAGATGTTAAGAACATTTTTGGAGATGCTTATGATGTTACCACTTCTGATTTGTCAGTGGATTATGCTACGGGGACAGTTACAGTTAAGGCGGTAGCTGATAACACAAACATAGTTGCTCCAGGAACTAAAGGTAGCTTCAAATTTGGTGTGACCGGGCAACCGGAAGTATCTGTTGCCATGACTTACGATGCTACAATTGCTTTGTCGGGTTGGACAGTTATTACTGCCGAAGACTATATGCCGATCAATTGGACTATTCAACGCTCCTCTGATAGTAAGTTTTGGGATGGAGATACATGGGAAGATACTGCTACAAACCTTACTGCTTCGCAACTAGATGCAATGATAGACGTGTTGGATGCTAACTATGCTCCAAATGCAACGACTTTGGCAAACACCTACACTGTTAACTGGGAATGGCCGTTTAATAAAGTTGGCAATTGGAAATCTGATTCAGTGGGTACGGATGTAACTGCACTTTATGTTGCTAATGGTTCTGGCTCATATGTGTTATCTACTGTTGATAACGGCTTTTCGGGCAAATATGTTCCTGGTACAACATACTACACGACTGCTGCCGGTACAACTGTTGCCAATACTTCGACATTTGTTCCTGCGGGAAATGTGTCTTACGATCAAGCAGATACTGTTCTGGGCAATCAAGGAACCGCACCAACCATCTCTATTACTGTAGTAGTCACCGCTACCCAAATCAACTAATCCCTTTTACAACCTAACATGAACTCACCGGCTGAGTTTTAAAGCTGGAAGACAACCCCGGCAACGGTACATACCAGCTGCC
>CALCNS010000032.1 GCA_937897315.1 uncultured Bacillota bacterium | reverse complement strand
GGTAAAACAACATTACCCCGACGCCTTCGGGGTATTCTCCCACAAAAAACGCGCCAATGGTAGCAATGGTCATCAAGAAGTTTTCACTAAAAACTTGCCCACGCAAGATCCCTTTCCAGGCTCTCGCTACCACACTGTAACCGACAATGACATAACTAAGCAAAAAAATTGCCAATTCAGCCGCGCTTGAAACATCAAGGAGCAAACCCGCCACAAAAATGGAACCACCCACCACCAGCTTCGCGATCTCCAACTTTTGCTTGCCGGTCATGCCATGTTCGTGGTCGTGTTCCTCTTCTAAGCCGTGTTCGTGTGCATGGTCATGCTCTTCTATAGCCCAATTGCGTACCGGCGCTTTATTCTCATGCAGTACCTGCACATCGGGTTCCAGCATTTTTACAATTTGCTCCACTTTGGGATAAAGTTCTTTTATGTCTTCACCGGTATGCATGGTGAGTTTCTTACTTAAAAAATCGAAGGTAGCACTCTGCATGTTGGGCAACCCGGCAACCATACTCTCAATCAGCGTGGCACAGTGTGCACAATTTAACCCCTCTAAAATCAAAACCTTCTCCATAGGAAACCCCTCTTTCTAGTTTCTTATGTTCTTCTAAACCTATTATACTTGAGCAACTGCTCAAGTGTCAAGCACTATGAACCATCCTATAAAAAAGATTGTACTTTCCCAAAATACGAAAGTAGAGTATACTAAAACCATGAAAACCGAAGGGAAGAGGAGATGGACATGGCTAAAGTTTTTTTGAAACGCGACCGCCGGAAACGCCTGGAGCAAGGGCATCCGTGGGTATATAATAATGAAATCGTACGCACCGAGGGGGATTTGTCGCCCGGTTGCGATGTGGAAATCGTGAATCACAACGGGGTTTTCTTGGCTATGGGGTATTATAACCAAAACAGCGTCATCACGGTACGGGTGACCGGCTACGAACAAGGGCGAACCCTGGATCGTTCCGTCATTGTCAATCGCATGCAGGCTGCCAAGGCCTGGCGTGAAGCCCGTATGCCCGACGAAGAGAATTGCCGCTTGCTCTTTGGTGAAGCCGATTTTCTACCCGGCTTGGTGGTGGACCGCTTTGATACTACCCTGGTTGTGCAAATATTGACCATGGGTATGGAAGTTCGCCTCGACGATATCCTTTTTGCCCTGCGTGAAGTCTATGCTCCGGAGTATATCTTTCTTCGCAACGACGCTTCGGTGCGCAAACTCGAGGGATGCAGTCTCTACACTAAGTGGGCCGAGAAAGATGGCCCTGCGCAAGTGCAAATCACCGAAAATGGCTTGAAATTTATGGTCGATATTGTGGAAGGACAAAAGACCGGCTACTTCTACGACCAAAAAACCAACCGCGCTGCCTTAAAAAATCTGGTAAAAGGAAAATCGGTGCTCGATTGCTTTTGTCATACCGGTTCTTTCGCCATTCACGCCGCACACTACGGTGCAAGCAAGGTTGAAGCCACCGACATCTCCGGTTTGGCCATAGAACAAGCACAAATCAACGCTAAACTCAACGGTTACGCCGACCGCATTGCCTTTTCGGAAGCCAATGCCTTTGACTTGCTAAAACAATATACCCAAGAGAATCGCCGCTATGATGTGGTCATTTTAGATCCACCCGCCTTTGCCAAAAACAAATCCAGTGTGGAAGGTGCGTATCGCGGTTATAAAGAGATCAACTTAAGAGGCATGAAACTGCTAAATCCCGGTGGCTACCTCATGACCAACTCCTGCTCTTTCCACATGAGCGAAGAATTGTTCCGCGAAATGCTCACCGAAGCCTCCACCGATGCCAAACTACGTTTCCGCTTGGTTGAATGGCGTAGCCAAGCACCCGATCACCCACAAATCGTGGGCTACCCCGAAAGCCATTACCTAAAGAACATCATCTTACAACTGGTCGATTAACATCGTCACTCGAGAGGGGGAGGAACCATGATTCCGGTAAAAGATAGCATTCGTGCGCGGCGTTGGCCGGTGGTCACCCTGTTACTCATGGGGTTGAACATCCTCATTTTTGTCTGGACCCTTGGCTTTTCTACCCGCGAACTCATGTTGTGGAATCGAAGTTTCGGGATGACACCCATCTTCTTTCAGGAAGGACAGCCTTGGGGCTGGCATGGTATGTTTCCGGTGTGGGGCACCATGCTCACCTCGCAGTTTTTGCATGGTAGTTGGAGTCACCTGTTAGGAAATATGCTCTACCTTTGGATCTTTGGGGATAATGTGGAAGACCACCTGGGCAGAGGGCGCTTTTTACTGGTGTATTTGCTCAGCGGAGTGGCAGGTAATCTGGTGCAACTTTGGAGTGAACCATACTCTACCGTAACCGTCATCGGGGCCAGTGGAGCCATTGCTGGGGTCTTGGGGGCATACTTCCTCATGTTTCCGCATGCCAAGGTGCGCACCATTATACCCATTTTCATCTTTTTCTTATTTCCAATTAGTGTACCTGCAGTCATATATTTAGGCGTCTGGTTCCTCATGCAGATTTTGTACAGCAAATCCATGTTAGCAGGAGGCAGCCAAAATGTGGCCTACTTGGCTCACGTGGGAGGGTTTGTGGTCGGTGCTGCCGTGGGATATTGGTATAATCGCACCCATCCACCCGAACCCGAAATTCTCGATATTGTAGACGATGTTTTTCCAGAGGGGCCTTAGCCTGACTGATTTGTTACAGTAAAGAACAAGCAAAAAACTCCCTTTGGATAATATAATCTAGTTTAGAATTATACTAAGGTGTGTCAGCTGTATTTAGGTGCCGAAATCTTTCCCGGAGCACGGTTTGAAGTGACCTAACGGACCGGCGAAGGGAAAGATTTCGGCATCCTTTTTTTATCTTTCCTCTTGACAACCTCATTCCTCAAAGTTATAATAATCTTGAAGGTCAAAGATAGTCAAAGTCAGAAGGAGGAGTTCACATGACCCTAGCGGACATTATTGAGCAATACCTAAGAACGCTGGTGGAAGAATCGGACTCCACCACCGTCGAGATCATCCGTAGCAACGTGGCGGAGCACTTTTCTTGCGTTCCCTCACAAATTAACTATGTGTTAACCACTCGTTTCACACCGGAGCGAGGTTTTTTGGTGGAGAGTCGACGCGGTGGCGGGGGTCATGTTCGCATTACCCGATTGCAATTCGCCGACAAAACAACTCATTGGTCCGATCAAATTCTTAGAGCCTTGCCCACGAAAATCGATATGGATAGTGCGTTACACATTTGTGATCGTCTGGTAGACGAAGAGGTGATTACCCTTCGCGAGCGGGCCATTATGCAAGCGGTCTTGGGTAGGGGCACTCAGGAATTACCACCTGCAGTGCGCGACGAGGTTCGAGCGATGCTCTTGCGTCACATGATTATATCACTCTTAAGCAGCGAAGCCGAAGAGTAAGAAAGGGGAGATACTTCATGCTATGTCAGGAATGTCAAAAAAATCAGGCCAACATTCATTTTACCAAAATGGTCAACGGGCAAAAAACCGAAACGCATTTGTGTGAAGTCTGCGCCGCCAAACACGGTCCATTTAACATTAGCATTGGATTACCCTTACCATTTTCCATTCATAACCTTTTATCGGGTCTCATGCAAGAAGAAGACTCGGCAGCGGTCGAAAGTAATGTGGCAAGTCAAAGTCTCACCTGCCCACAGTGTGGTATGAGTTATTCCCAATTTCGTCGTCAAGGGCGTTTTGGTTGCCCCACTTGCTACGAAACCTTCGATACCAAGCTCGAACCCTTAATGAATCGCATTCATGGCAGTGCTCACCACGATGGTAAAGTGCCATTGCGGGGAGGCAAAGGATTGGAACATCGACGCCGTCTAGAAGACCTCAAAGGCAAGCTACTGCAAGCAGTAGCCAAAGAGGCCTTTGAAGAAGCCGCCAAGTTACGAGACGAAATCAAGCGCTTAAGCACCGAGCAAGGGGAGGGAACGACATGCTAAAAACCATGCCTTGGCAAACCCCACAAGCGTACTGGATGCAAGAAGGGCCCGATCAAGATGTGATTCTTTCTACACGCATCCGCTTGGCGCGCAACATTAGCGGTTTGCCGTATCCGAATTTTCAAACCGAAGAGAACGCACAAACCTTGTTACAAGAGGTGGAGGCCCTTATTCCGCTCTTAGAAGAAAGAACCGCCAATCGCTGGCAACTTTTTCGCCTAAGTCAACTCAACGAAGCGCAAAAGAGTATTCTGGTCGATAAACACCTCATGAGCCCTAACTTAAACGAACGTACCTCTCAAGCCGGGCTGCTCTTGCGTGAAGATGAAGCGGTGAGCATTATGGTCAACGAAGAAGATCACTTGCGCATTCAAGTCTTGTTCAGCGGGCTACAATTGGACGCTGCGTGGCAATTGGCCAATACTCTGGATGATTTGCTGGAAAGCCGCCTAGATTTTGCTTTTAGCGATCGTTACGGGTATAAGACGGCATGCCCCACCAATGCCGGTACCGGCTTACGAGCTTCGGTGATGGTTCATTTACCTGCTTTAGCCATGAGCCAGAAAATTGCACCTTTAATTAACGGTATTCATCAGCTGGGGATGGTTGCTCGGGGTATCTATGGGGAAGGTACAGAAGCCGTGGGTGATGTCTACCAGATTTCCAACCAAATCTCCATGGGAAAACCCGAAAAAGAAATTCTGGCCGGGTTACAAGCCATCGTTAAGCAATTGGTGTCCGAAGAGCGTCAAGCTCGTCGCTTGTTAGCCGAACGCATCCCCTTGCAGTTGCGCGATAAAGTAGGTCGTACTTTGGGTGCGGTTCAAAACTCCTACCTTATGCAAAGCCAGGAAGCCGTCAAACGCTGGAGCGATTTGCGCTTAGGAGTGGAATTGAACCTTTTGGAATATGTTAGTTATGATCAACTCAACCGCCTTATGGTCCAATTACAAGGTGGTTGGCTCAACCAAGTAGCCTCTGCCACAGAGAATCTGACCCCCGAACAACGCGATGTGCTTCGAGCCAAGCTCTTACGAGAAGAAATGCAAGAAGCCGTCATGCGAAATATGAAATAAATATAGGAGGTTTTTTCAGTGAGTAAACTTCGTTTCACCGAAAAAGCAAACATGGCTTTGCTGGCAGCCCAGCAATTAGCCGAAAAAATGAATCATAGCATTATTGGCACCGAACATGTCTTGTTTGGCTTAGCCAGTGTTCGCGAGACCATTGCATCCAATGCCTTGGATCATTACCAAATTAGCCCGGATTTGCTGCAAAGTACCATTGCCGAAATTAGCCCAGCGGGTGAAGAGAAACCCAAATATCAACTGCAACCCTCCCCAAGAACCAAACGCTTGGTGGAATTGGCTTTTCAAGAAGCCATCCAACTTTCGGTAAACTATGTGGGGCCCGAGCATTTATTGTTAGCCCTCATTCAAGAAACCGATAGCGTGGCTGCCCGCATCTTGGTGAGTAAGGGTGTTGCACTCGACGGCTTACGCGACTTTATTGTGTCACAACTTGGAGAAAGCTCCGGGGAAGAAGATTCTGGTGAAGCCACCCCCGGTAAAAGTAGTTCTGGTGCTGCGCCTAAAACCAAAAGCGATACGCCTATGCTCGACAAAATGGGCCGTGATCTCACCAAATTGGCTCAATCCAATCAGCTCGATCCCGTCATTGGACGAGAAAAAGAAATTGAACGTGTGATACAAATTTTGTCTCGCCGCACCAAAAACAACCCGGTACTCATTGGTGAACCGGGCGTAGGTAAGACCGCCATTGCCGAAGGCTTGGCTGCCAAAATTGTAGCCGGGCAAGTGCCGGAAATTCTCAAAGGCAAACGCGTGATTACCTTGGAAATGGGCACGATTGTATCGGGTACCAAATACCGCGGTGAATTCGAAGAACGCATGAAACAACTGCTCGACGAAGTGCGCAACACCCACTCGGTCATCTTGTTTATCGACGAATTGCACACGTTGGTGGGGGCGGGCGGAGCCGAAGGGGCAGTCGATGCTGCCAACATCCTTAAACCGGCTTTGGCTCGTGGAGAAGTACAAACCATTGGCGCAACCACCCTCAAAGAATATCGTCAGCACATTGAAAAAGATGCAGCTCTGGAGCGGCGTTTCCAACCGGTCATGGTGGAACCGCCAACGCCCGAGGAATCTATCTTAATCTTAAAAGGCTTACGTGACCGTTACGAAGCGCACCACAGGGTAACCATTGGTGACGATGCCATTGAAGCGGCTGTACGACTTTCGGAACGCTACATCAATGACCGCTTCTTACCCGATAAAGCCATTGACCTCATCGACGAAGCCGGATCCCGCGTACGCTTACGATCCTATACCGCACCACCCGACTTAAAAGACTTGGAAGATGAGTTGAATAAGCTAAAAACCGAAAAAGAAGAAGCTGTGAAAAACCAAGCTTTCGAACAAGCCGCGGCATTGCGTGACCAAGAGAATCGCAAACGCGAAGAGCTCGAAGCCCAACGCAACCAGTGGAAGAACCAGCAAAGCAACGAACGAGCTGCGGTAACCGAGCAGGACATTGCCCACATTGTCTCCTCTTGGACCAATGTGCCGGTTGAAAGACTGACTCAAGAAGATAGCGTTCGACTTCTTGGTTTGGAACAAGAGTTGCATAAACGTGTGATTGGTCAAGACGAAGCAGTCAATGCCGTGGCTCGAGCGATTCGCCGTGCCCGAGCCGGGTTAAAAGACCCCAAACGACCCATTGGTTCCTTTATCTTTTTGGGACCCACCGGTGTGGGCAAAACCGAGCTGGCCAAAGCCTTGGCAGAAACCATGTTTGGCAGTGAAGATGCACTGATTCGTATTGACATGTCGGAATACATGGAACGTCACAACGTATCTCGCCTCATCGGCGCACCTCCGGGGTATGTGGGCTACGACGAAGGGGGACAACTCACCGAGAAAGTGCGACGTCATCCCTACAGCGTGATTCTCTTCGATGAAATCGAAAAAGCTCACCCAGAAGTCTTTAACACCATGCTACAACTGCTCGACGACGGTATCCTAACCGACTCGTTTGGCAGAACCGTCAACTTCCGCAATACTGTGGTGATTATGACCTCCAATGCCGGAGCCGAAACCATCCGCAAGCAAAACATCTTGGGCTTTGCAACCGGAGAATCGCAAACCAACTCCGATTACGAAGTCATGAAAGAACGCCTCAATGTAGAATTGAAGAGAATGTTCCGTCCGGAGTTCCTCAATCGTCTCGATGAAATCATCGTCTTCCGAGCCTTAAACGAAACCGAAATCGAAGCCATTGTCGATGTGATGCTCCGAGATGTCGCCAAACGCTTGAAAGACTTTAACATGGAAATCGTCGTCGATGAAACCGTGAAAAAGCACTTAGCCAAAGCCGGGTTTGACCCCCTGTTTGGTGCCCGACCATTGCGCCGCACCATTCAACGTCAAATCGAAGATGCCTTAAGTGAAGAATTGCTGCAAGGTAACATCCAACATGGGGACTGTGTAATGGTACAAGTGGAGAACGAGAAGCTGGCATTTACAAGTCAACATAAGGTCACTACCAAAGAAGAATAGTTCGAGTTTCGTCCTCCCCAGGCACTGCGAATAAGCAGTGCCTTTGTTATGTTAGAAGGGTTTCGGCAAATTGAATTCGAATAATCATTCAAAAGATGTAAAGGTGGGATGAGAAATGAAGCAACATGAGGTTCTTCTACAAGAGATTCTGCAATTCGATTGGTCGGTCAATCCTTGTTCGGCGACAGCCAAGGGGATTCACGATTATGATCACCTGTTACCCCCTGTAAAACTAGAGGAGCGGCAGCGAAATTTACGGCATGCCAATGAAATCTTGGCGAAGGTGAACGCACAACTGGCTCTAGACATGCCTTTGGAGCAAGAAATCGACCTGCGAATTGGTAAACAAGCGCTGATTCGCTTTCTTTGTGATGAAGAATTGCTGACACCTTGGCAGAACTCTCCTGCTTATTATGTAAGCCAACTGGCGCAAGGAATCAACACCCTCATGAGCCCTCCTTTGGATGCACAGAAAAAAGATAGCCTGCTTTCTCGTTTGCAAGCCGCTCCGGAATTCCTCGAGCATGCCCAACGAGCCTTGGTTCCGG
>CALCNS010000031.1 GCA_937897315.1 uncultured Bacillota bacterium | reverse complement strand
CTGCATAAAGCCGGATATTTTTTGCTTTCTTTACTTCTTGCGGCGATTGTAATCGTCTTCGATACTCTTTTTCCAATCGGTCTTCATCGATTTGTTTTTGCGCAAATGTGTGACCGCATCGTTCAAAGCGGAGTAATTCAATTCGGTGCCTTGGGCATCTGCAACGAAATTGGTCGCGTAATCGGCTTGAATTCCCATAGTTTCTGCTGTGCCGATGGCATCGATATTCGCACCGAGAAAGAGAAATTCCCAGCCGAACTGAGCCTTTTGTCGCTGAATCAGTTGGCGAATTCCGTACACGTCGTATTCGCGACTGGCATTTTCCATGCCATCGGTCGTGATTACGAAGAGCACTTTCTCTGCTCGCTCTGCATCGACGGTATGTTTTTGAACCAAAGCGATTTTGTGAATGGTTTTACCAATGGCATCGAACAATGCGGTAGAGCCACGTACGAAATAATCCTTTTCCGTTAAGGTTGTAATGCCACGAAGGGGAATTCGATCGTGAAGCAACTCGTAGCGGTCATCAAACAAAACCGTTGTGACCACACATTCCCCCTCCGATTCTTTTTGGCGATTCAAAAGCGAGTTGAAACCCCCAATCGTATCCTTTTCCAACCCGCTCATGGAACCACTACGATCTAAAATAAAAACCAACTCTGTCCATCCTTTTTCCATGATAATCCTCCTTGTTTTTGATGTCACTGAAAGGATACCATGGAGAAAGAGTTTTAGGGTCGCTCGTCAAACGACATTTCGCTCCCCAGCAGTTTTTGTTCGAAGCGATACAAAACCTGATTGATTTCTAGGATATTGTAGCGCTGTTCTTCAATGAAGAACTGAACAATGCGGTCACCCGTGTTATGACGTGACAGGGCATATCCGGCACTGCGCAGTAAATCCTCGGTTTGGTCCAGGTTCAGCTCTAACGCAATGGCAATCGCCAAAGCGGTCCTCTTGGTAGGTTGATAGTCTCTCCCCCTCAAACTCGAAAAAACCCGACGGTCTACATTGGCTCGCCGATACACATCTGGGTCACTGAATCCCTTTTCATCGATCCATCGCAAGACCATTTCGCTAAAACTTTCTCCTGCTTTATCGATGACGTCTTCCAACCTGCGGGTTTTGCCGGTATCAATCAATCTGGGTTGGGTTATATATGGCAAATAGTGTTCGGCTTCCTCGCTGACATCGTATTCTATGTTTTCATGAATCGCTTGAGGCAGGGAGGGAGCATTGGATGCTCGATTTCTGCGGCTGAGGGATCTCTCGTCAACATCGCTGTTTTTGATATAGGCCTGCACACGTTTGAACAACTGCCCGCTGATTTCGAAGGCTTCCCGGTCATAGACCACTAAGAAGATATCCATATCGTTCTCTAAGAGAAATGCACCAATCACTTGTAAGGCAATTTGCAGAGCCTGTGCTTTCGGATATCCATATAAGCCACTGGAGATTAAGGGAAAGGCCATGGAAGAACATCCGTTTTCTTGAGCTAATCGCAGGGCATTTCGGTAACTATCGGCCAGCAATGAGGCTTCCTGAGCATGACCGCCCCGCCAAATTGGACCGACCGTGTGAATAATATACTTGGCTGGTAACAAATACCCTTTGGTCAATACGGCCTGTCCAACGGCTATCGGTGCCAAACTAGCACATTCCGCTTGCAGGTGTTCCTCGCCGGCTGCAGCAAAAATAGCGCCACATACCCCGCCACCGGGTTCTAGCAAAGGATTTGCAGCATTGACAATCGCATCGACCTTCATGTGGGTGATGTTGTTTCTGACAATCTGAAAAGGCATGGATTGCTGAACTCCTTTCAATGTAAGATGAGGTTGAGAGGATTAAGCGCGCGACAAAAGTGGCATTCTCATTTTGTTTTGTTGGAAGGGATTTTCCAGATCTTTATGAACAAACAACGTGGTATCGTCTTCTTGTAAAACATATTCTATGACGTCTCGGCGATTGCTAGGGGTGAAACCCAGGTCCACCTGTACCTCCTGATTGGGCCGTAGACAACCTAATAATTCAGAAAGCGAAAGGGTGCTATTCCCAAAAATATCGCAGCAAGTCCAATGACCGTCTCGTTCTTTGGCGACGATTAGAGTATCTTGTTCCGGTAGATAATACACATCGTTTCGATACCATTGCAGGGTATAAAACATGAGCAAGTTATAAGTGTCGACTTGAAATGTCGCGTAGGGATTACCTTGTTGAAAGCAGTGACGCATTTTCCACTGATCTTTATCATTTAAAGGGTCCAATCGTTGCATCTCTTGAGGAACACCTTTTGCTACGACTTTATATCCTTGCTCCGGAGCGCGTTCAAAACCAAATCGTGGATAGTAATCGACCACACTGTCGTTGGCATACAAGTAGAGGACGTGGCATTGTGCTTTCCAGTCGTCTAAGACTTGCTGCATGAGAGTGCGAGATAAACCACGCCCCCAAAAATCGTGTGCAGTCATCACACCCCCTAATTGAACGTAAAGCTTCTTCTGGCTTTCGGTTCTAACCGGTAAGAGATTGACGCAAACGGAGGCGACGACTTCCCCCTCAAATGTGAGAACATAAGGCAAAAAGTGGTCATCCCAAAACCCCTGTTCGTACCAAGGACGAAAGTCTATGCCAAAGGTTTGCTTGGCTAACCGCATAAAACCATTTCTGAGTCCGGGATGTCTGCTCGCATCCCGATGAAAACCATATCGTTCGTTTTGAATTTGCAATTCCATGTTGCACCTCCTAAGCCATGTGCTTATGTTAAAGCATAACATGTGGAGATAATCGTGTCAAAGAAAAAGAAAAGCAGGCCATGAAAGCCTTCATTGCCTGCTAAGGGAATATGATTCTGAGAGTCTAATTCAGGATTGCACAATCCGGGTCTTTGCGATGTTTGGTGTTGAGTTCGTATCCAGAGGCGATTTCAAGGAGCAATCCTTCTTGCCAGGCACTTGCGGTAAGAGACATACCAAATGGCTCGCCATTGGCTAGGTAACCGACGGGTACACAAATAGAAGGGTACCCAGCTCTAGCGGCCAATGTTGCTACACTGGAAGCAGCGAAGACGAGCGCATCGACCTTATATGTTTGTAAAGCCCAATCGATTCCTTCTTCACGGGACCATTTTAAGTCGTTTTTTCGGTCTTGGATGTATTCTTTTTCACTCAAAGACCCACTGCGCGCCTGAGCTGCAATAAATTGGCTTTGGCCATATTTCAAGCATTGTTCGCTGTATTCTTGGTTGAAGCGGATCACATCGTTCATGTTGTGAACCGGTAGGTGAGATTCCACCGTGGAAAGGTATTTATTCAGAGCCGGTTTAAATTCAAAACTCATGGCATTGCCCACATTCCAAGCTTGTTTTCTTAGTTCAGCAAAACCGGGTATGTTTTCGATGATCTCAACCTCGGCACCCAAGGCTTTCACTTCATCCATGACACGCTTCATGGTATCTTGTTTTTCTTGGGAGAAGCAGTCATAATTCTGCGTGACAAAACCTAAGCGTTTGCCCTTCAGGCCATCTGTTTTAATGTATGCAGTATAATCTTCTTCCATATGCCCGGAAGCCGACATTGTAGCAGCATCCTCATCGTCCACACCTACCATGGCATTCAGTAAGAAGGCGGCATCTTCGGTGCTAAGGGCTAAAGGACCGGCTGTATCTTGGCTGAACATAATTGGAATGATACCGCTACGACTGACGAGACCGACCGTGGGTTTGATTCCGACCAGGCTATTCCAACTGGCGGGGCTCATAATCGAACCGCTGGTTTCGGTACCCACCGCTACCGGCACCATGCGAGCCGCCACAGCAGCCGCGGAACCGGAACTGGAACCGCTGACATCGAAGACATCGGGACCATAGGGATTGAACACTTGTCCACCCCTTGAACTATAGCCGTTACGCATGTTCTGGGCCATAAAATTCGCCCACTCGGTCATATTGGCTTTCCCAAATACGATGGCTCCGGCTTTACGCAAGCGTTTGACCACATAAGCATCTTTGGCGGCATAATGGTCTTTGAGGGCAAGCGAACCGGCAGAGGTATGGCACATATCGTGTGTGTCGATGTTGTCTTTAAGCAAGACCGGGATACCATGCAGGGCTCCTTTGGCTTTACCTCGAGCTCGTTCACGATCTTTGGCTGCGGCCAAGTGTTCGAGTTCCGGATTCAATTCCAAAATAGCATTCAATTTGGGACCTTCATGATTGAGATGAGCTACCCGGTCTAGGTAAAAGCGAACGAGTGCTTGCGAAGTCAATGTGCCGTCATCTAGAACTTGTCTGAGTTGCTTCAGAGATAAGGACAAAATATCCATGTTTCAACCTCCCTCACCTGTTTGAAGTTCTTTTCCACATAAGAGTTTGCATCCCCTTTTTTTCGTAGAGAAGGGATAAGGGGGAGTTGAATTATTTTTCCAGAAGAAAGGAGAACATTAAAAAATTCACGAATAGAAAGGCAGAAAAAGTTACAAAAATTTCATAGAGAAACCCGTCAGATATTACCGAAAAGAGTTTTTGAGGAGGTGTTTTTATGTTCCGTCTCGGTACAAACCAGCGGTTCATTCGGGTGATTCATTGGTTATTGATATTTTCCATGATCGTCCCCCAAATTTCGGTAGTAGCGGTAGTGCAAGCACAAGAAAACGAGCAGACTCCAAGGCAGGAGTCTG
>CALCNS010000030.1 GCA_937897315.1 uncultured Bacillota bacterium | reverse complement strand
CTTCATTAGACTTTGAGCTCCTCTCAAAAGACCTGCTCGAATCGGAACCCGCAACCATGGCAGCGCTCTCCAGGTGTTGCAGTTTTACAATGCCTGTAGTCGCAGTGGCGATATGGTCTCTCAACTGCTTGCGTCTGATCTCGGAGATCAAGGCCGATGAACTTCAGCGAATGCGAGAGTACCTGGCACGGGAGTGAAGGAGCGTGTCAAAACGCCGCTGCAAGCATGGAGGAACGAAGGATTATATTGATGAGTGAGCACGAGAAGCTATTGTTTCGGATACTCCGTGGCACGTCGGATGCCAACATACCGTTCGACGGTATGCGGAGCCTGTTGCGGAGCTTGGGTTTTCAGGAGCGCTTCCGTGGAAGCCACCACATATTCACCAAAGAGGGCGTCGAAGAAATACTGAATCTGCAACCGAAAGATGGTGGCATGGCAAAATCGTATCAGGTCAAACAGGTCAGACAAATAATCATAAAATACCGTCTTGGAGGTCAAGAGCAAAATGGCCAATGAATTGCGCTACGAAGTAATCATCTACTGGAGTGATGAGGATCAGGCCTTCATTGCTGAGATCCCGGAGCTACCCGGCTGTGCCGCAGATGGAGCAACATATCAAGAGGCAATAGCCCATGCGGAAGTAGTGATCCGGGAATGGATTGAGACCGCGCTTGAGCTCGGTCGTACCGTTCCCGAGCCCAGAGGGCGACTTATGTATGCGTAGGGTCAGTAGCAGAAGAGAAATGGCGCCCTTCGGTTGCACCGGACGCACAAGCAGCGTCGCTGCGCTTGTTGCTTGTGCCCCGGTGCAACCGCATTGGGCGCTTCCTAATCTTACAACCCAGGGATAAGTCAAATGAAAATAAATCTTTCCAATGCTTTCCACCCATGGCTCATAGCTTGTTTCCTGTTGTTAACCGCCCCCATGGTCTTCGCCGCCGATGACATTCGCACCGAGCGGGTACACTTTAAGAAGGGTGCTAATAGCGCCGTGGTCGAGGCCAGCATCAAGGGTTACGAGACGGTGGATTACGTGTTGGGTGCCCGCGCTGGCCAGCACATGAACGTCAGCCTGGCAACGAAACATGGCGCCACCTATTTCAACATCTTAGCCCCCGGCGAAAATGAGGTGGCCATGTTCAACGGCTCCGTCAGTCAAAACCAGTACGAGGGCACACTCCCAGCGAGCGGTGACTACAAGATTCGTGTCTACATGATGCGCTCGGCGGCTCGCCGCAACGAGGTTGCCCATTACCGCCTGGAGATGATCGTCGATGGCGCTGGGCAGCCGGCTGTTCACGCGCCAAGTCGCGATGCAAAGGTGGCCGGGACCGACTTCCACGCCACAGGGAACATCCCCTGCTCGATGGGCAAAGGCCAGCCCACCGGCTCCTGCGCCTTCGGCGTCACGCGCGAGGGCAACGGAAGTGCCATGGTGACGGTAACCAAGGTTGATGGGAGCAAGCGGGTAATTTTCTTCGAGAACGGTCGTGCAATCGGCTACGACAAGAGCCAGGCTGACACCGGCAAGTTCAAGGCCGAGAAAGAAGTT
>CALCNS010000029.1 GCA_937897315.1 uncultured Bacillota bacterium | reverse complement strand
GACCGAATATGCATCTCTGCCGTCGGGGCGGTAGTGCGACGCCTCAAAGTAAATGGAATTCTCAAAGGCTCGTGTTCTTGCTGCTGATACAAAGGTGTCGAAAGTCACCAGGGAATACTTACCCTCTTTGTAGCGCTCTATGTTGGTAAGCCGTAGGATTTCCCATTCTTGCGAATATAGGTTCTTTAAATCCCCGGGTTTTTGGCTAGCTGCCAGCACATTGCCGGTCAGCATTGTGGCCAACAAGCCAAGCAGGAGTAGCGTTGAGACGAGTCTTTTCTTCATATCGTTCTCCCCTTCTATACTTAGTCTTTTTTGTCACAAGATTAATTTCCACATCGTTGGCAGAAATTCCTTCGGTACCGAAATATCCATTTATTGGCATAAATAAACGACGCCAAGACTGTTACATCTTGGTGTCGTTTATTGTTGTTATGAAGTCAGGCGAAGGTCCCTCACCCAATCATTTCAATCACTCTTCAGTTGTGAGCTTTCGGTAATAGGCATCTGCACAAACACTTCCACAATTTTGGGGTCGAAGTGGTTGCCAGAGCAGCGCAGTAATTCTACGATGGCATCCTCGTGGCTCATGGCAGGTTTGTAGCTCCGTTCACTGGTCATGGCATCGTAGGAGTCGGCGACGGTAATAATTCGCGATTCCAAGGGGATTTCTTCGCCCTTTAGTCCTTCGGGGTAACCATGGCCATCCCAACGTTCATGGTGATGCAGCACACACTTCGCTAGTTCCGAGAATTCATTGCTTGAGCTCAGAATTCTCCAGCCGGCTTCGGTGTGCTTTTCGATTTCATTGCGTTCTTCTTTGTCCAGGTAGCCGTTTTTGTTCAAGATTTTTTCGTCAATGCCAATTTTACCAATGTCATGCACTAAACCGGCTATGCGCATTTTGTTGATCTCTTGTTTTTCAAACTTCATGGCGCTGGCTATGGCTTCACACAAGAGACTCACTCGCACCGAATGCCGCGATTCGCGGTTGCTCTTTTCGAACAGGGTATTCATAATGATCTCGGTGGTTTTACTTCTCATGCTGGAGCGTTCCGATAACTTGTGACTGTACATGTGGTTTTCGGCATTGGTGAGTGTGACCATAACAGACTCCTGCACAACTTGTTTGGTGGCACAACCATAGGAAATAGAAATTTCCATGTTCGCCACTTTTTCTTTTAAGGCCAATTCTTTCATGGCGCTGGCAATTTTCTGTGCCTCTTCTAGGTTGGTTTGGGGTAAAACAATGACAAATTCATCCCCACCGTAGCGCACCACCAAATCCTCTGCCCGGCAAGCTTGCCTTATGGCATTGGCCGATTTCTTTAACAGCTCATCTCCGGCATGGTGTCCAAAGGAGTCATTCATCATCTTGAGTCCGTTGGTGTCAGCCATAATAATCGACAAAGGCAGGTTTTCGGGCACATCGAGTTTCTTGAGTGCTTCTTCAAAATAACTCCGGTTGTGTAAGCCCGTTAGAAAATCATGATTATACAGGTAAATCAAATTTTGTTCTGCTTTTTTTCGTTCGGTGATGTCTTGTATGGTACCCGAGGTTTTTACATGCATTCCATTTTCGTCAAAAATGGAGCGCAAGCGTATGTTCACAATGATTTCGTTTCCGCGTTTATGTAGCATGTGAACTTCCATGTCTAACGTATCGGGGTGATCTTTGGTCTTCGCAAAAGAGGTTAAAGCAAAGTCGTGGTCTTTCGGGTGTATGTGCTGCAACATGCTTTCAAATCCACCCTTATGCTCTTCACGGGTTAAACCCAGAATACGCAGGGCTTCATCGGAGCAAGATAGTTTGTTGGTTGCCAAGTCGTATTCAAAGCTACCCACGTGCGCAATTTCCTGGGCAATGCGTAGGTTGTATTCTTTGTCGCGCAAGTCTTCCAACAATTGCTCATGTTCGGTGATAATTTCGGTGTAAACAATAATTCC
>CALCNS010000028.1 GCA_937897315.1 uncultured Bacillota bacterium | reverse complement strand
TAGGAAATTCTCCAGCCACTCCAGGGAAGCCAAATCCAAATGATTGGTCGGCTCGTCAAGCATAAGAATATCGCAATCCCGCAGCAGAATCCATGCTAAGTTTACTCTGGTTTTCTCGCCGCCGCTTAAAGTGCTGAACAGACTGTTTCGCATTTCACTGCTGATATTCATCCCATTACAGAGTTTCTCGATTTTATCCTCGATTTCGTAACCACCCAGTCGTTCATACTCTTCCATGAGCCTGCCATATCGCATCAGAATCGAAGGATCGGCATTCCCTTCGATTTTTTTCATAGCAGCATGAACGTCCAAAACTTCTTGAAAAGAGGAGAAGAGAATGTCATCGACCGTAGCTTTTTCTTCAAAAAATGGTATTTGATCCAGAATTTCTATTTTTTTACCCGACGCTTTGGAGATGGTCCCGCTTTCATAGGGCTCTTCCTCCGTAATTGTCTTGAAGAGCGTGGTTTTACCAGAACCATTTCGACCCAGCAGGCCAATCTTCTCACCACTATAAACCGTGAAGGTAATTCCTTTGAGCACGTGGTTTGCTCCATAGTATTTATTTAAATCCGATACAGCAATATCGATCATTTGAAACACTCCTTTATATTTGGACATAAAAACACCCTGTACAGATTGTCTCGTCTGCACAGGGCGACCGTCCATAAAGGAGCATATCTAAACTGCTAATTTATGTGGCGACAGGCATTCAAAACAATCTTTCAGTTGAAAAAAGGCATAGTAACCCCTTTTACTATCTGTTTTGAATGAATATCTACGAACGATATCACTGCTATTGAATAATTTCATCGTGCGTAAAATGTCAGATTGCTTCATGCGTCTCACCACCTTTCGTCTAAACTACAATTAATCATATCTTGTCACAGTCGAAAAGTCAATCAGAAATTACTTTTGGGTGTTGCGCATCTGATGAAAGAATAATTCCTCGGTAGCAAGAGCGATTTTCGTGACTGAGAAATCCTTTCCTTCCGGATATATATAGAGCGTATCATCGGCGGTATTTAAGTCAATACAATCCCCGTATTTACCCAAATAGTTGTATTCAATATGGCAGGAATACATACTGGGCACCGTTTTCTCCACGCGATACTCTTCCCCTTCATATTGCCCGATTAGTACGAATCCATTGACGTCATGGACTAAATAGCCTTCACCCAAATTTATGAAACCTTTGGAATTGGGTAGCGAATCCACGCGCACTGTTGACTCAAAATGATAGGTGCCTTCTTCCACTTCTTGTCGAACCAATTGGCGTTCCCACTCATACCAATCTGGAATATGGGTGAAATACTCTTCGCCCTCGTCGGCTTTTAAGCTGCCATCGGTGAGATAATGCCAGGTTTTCTTACAGTGCAAACAGAATAATCGGTCATCCTGGCTAGCCATCTGGTATTCTGTGCCGCAATGAGGGCAAACATACAAGACTTTGTGAAGGCCTTCTGCTCGTTGCGGGAAGGTGATTTCTATCCCTTTTTCTTTTTGCCAGGCATATTCATCGTAAACAAAGGCTTCGCGAATCGTTGCGTTGATTTCATCGGCTGACAGGGCTTGCATTTGTTCTTGGCTAAGCAACAAGCGCATATCGCCCTCCATACCCTTGACTCCGCGATCTTTCAAATTCCAAAAGGGAGAGTTGATGTGATTTCCATGCATGAGTAACATCACTACCGGTACTTGAAACAACTTTGCCATTTTCCCCAGGGAATCCGGTAAAACTGCGGCAGTACCACAGAGTGAATAGCGTGCCTCCGGATACAAAATTGCAATGCGTCCTTCTTGCAACACACGCCTCAAATTGCGAACCAAGAGGATATCATTGGTGAATTTACGTTTGCCCAGGCACCCCACTCCGCGTAGCAACCATTCGCGACCAATAAAGCCATCAATGGCGACCACATTGTTGGCACGATGTGGATATGTCGCCATGGTGGCAATTTTAAAATCGTTGAAGGCGTTGTGGTTGCAGAGTAACAAGTAGGGTGGCTTGATCTCCTCCATGTTGGTTTTGCTGATCTTAACTTGACGCGGGCCCACGGTCAACCAACTTAAAACCCAGGCAAGTCCTTGCAGGGGCCAAAGAGGGGCTATGGGGCGCTTAGCAAAATCAAAGCGGGGAAACTCGCTCTGTTTCATGGGGATTCCTCTTTTCATTGGAATATCAACGAATATGCTGTAAAGAGATCCAAATGTGGTCAAGGTTCTTGCGCAAAGGAGAACGACGATCTGGAAGCAGGGTTAAACCACAGTGCCGAGCGATTTCTTCAGTGACTTGTTCTATGGTCAAGTGATCGGTGGAGAGCTGGCAACCGGGAATATCGTGTTGTAGAGCTTGCAGACAGCGATCTGCCTGACGAAGTGCCCAGTTATCTGTTCCCTCAAAGCGCTTTCTTAACCGATGTTGCAAAGTCACCTTTTCGGTCAAGAGCAAAATCATGTGTAGATGAATGCCTTCCTCCAAAAGCGGTTGTACGATTTCATTATAATATGGGCGATGCACCAAAGTCATGGGGATGATAACATGCTCCTCTGATTTGGCTAAAAGTCGCAGCATCTCTAAATTGATTTGCCGCCATAGAGGGTGATCTTGAAAGTCGACCTTCCATAAGGCTTTGGGCAGATTCTTGCGGATGAAATACCCTGCATTTTCCGGGTCGTATACTCTGGAATTTGGTAATCTTTTTTGTAGCTCAAAAGCAGTTGTGGTTTTCCCAGCACCAAAGGCTCCGTTAATCCAAATTAACATCTTTTAGGGCGTAAAACTTGGCCGGCTTTGGCACCGGTATGTTCTCCTTGCCAAATGGTTAAGACGCCATTGACCCACACGCCTTCAACGCCAACTGCATATTGACGAGGATTCAGGTAATCGGCCGGTCCGCCGATGGTATCGGGATTGAACAGCACGAGGTCGGCTTTATAACCGCTGCGAATCAAGCCACGGTCATTTAATCCCATTCGGTTTGCTTGAGCCGAGCTCATTTTTCGAACGGCTTCCTCTAATGTAAGCAGTTTCTTTTCACGGACGAATTTACCCAAAATACTTGCAAAGCTGCCAAATGCTCTGGGGTGAGGTTTGCCAGGACCGGGTTCGCCACCCACAGCACCGGTATCGGAACCTACCATTTGTAAGGGATGTACCATGATGCGTTCGAGGTCTTCTTCGCCCATAGCAAAGTAAACAATACTGACTCGTTCACCTTTGTTGCGAATCAGGAGCTCGCAACAAACATCCCAGGGGTCCATGTTCCATTCTTTGGCGATTTCAGCAATCATCTTACCTTCCAGAGTCAAGTCCGGTGAATACCCGGTAATCATGATATTTTCCCAGCCCACACCTTTATAAATGCTGATCCATTCTCCAGTACCGTTTTCAGCGGTAACATCCACAAACATGCGTGCCCGTTCTTCCGGGTTCTGTAAGCGTTCTACCATTTT
>CALCNS010000027.1 GCA_937897315.1 uncultured Bacillota bacterium | reverse complement strand
TCCACGTTCCATGAGTTTTGTTTGGACACCGTTCCCAAGTTGGGCGAGATCATTGGTTAATTCACTCATTTCAATCGCTTCTTCAATGGCAGTATTTTCGTTCCCAAGACTTATGTTAAAAGTTACATCATCCGAAAAAACAAAATGTGCACTATCCATATAAGCAATTCGAGGATCTCGCTCGTTATCATAAAGTCCAGATAAAGCCGCAGCTAATGCACTTTTCCCCGACCCAACTGCTCCGGTAATACCAATAATTTGACCATTTTTAGCAGAAAACGATACATCGTTCACCGATAGTTCTTTGGCAAAGGGATATGCAAAGCTCAAATGATTCACCGATAACCCTTCTTCGTCCAAGTGAGTTGCTGCTTGTGCTGATATCGGGCTGTCATTTTTTTCTGCCAGTTTATCACAAATACGATCCCAAGAGGCCTTAGCCCCATGCCACGTATTCATGACTCGTGCTGCCATGTTGGTACGAGTAGCCATGGCTACAAACATGGTAAGATATGCGGTAAACGTACCAATCGTCCAAACTCCGGAGACCACGTATTCGCCACCAAAGCCAAGCACTAAGACAATGCCAATGTTGGCGATGAGGGTATAAAAAGGGATGACCCCGCTTTGTAATATGTTGTATTTTACCTGACATTGATACTGATTCTTAAGAAGATGTTCAAACCGCTCACGGCTCGCATGCTCTAGCCCAAACAGACGTTGTAACAGAATACCGGTAACGTTGTGTTGCAAATGTACATTAATTGCAGAAGAAGCTTTCCGTGACTGAAGGGAGAGATGATACAGTTTACCACGCATGGCCTCTGCCAGAAAAAGAGCGACAGGAATAGGGATAGACGCCAGCAAGGTGAGTTTGGGACTGTACCACATGCAAGCTACAAAATACGATATCATGAGGAGCGCTGTATCCCACATTTCAGTAATCGTTGTCTGAACCGAAGCCCCTACTGCATCGACATCGCCTATCATCCGGCTCATAATATCCCCTGTTTTCTCACCGGATAAGGTGTTGAGTGGTAAGGAAAACAAGGTTTCCAATAATTCAGCGCGAATGTCACAGTTCATCTTATTAACCAACATACGCATGTAAAAACGTTTAAAATAGCGTGCCAACTGAAACACTAGAGTCACACCCAAGAACAGCCATAGATTTAAGTAAAACAGAGAAACCGGTGCCTTACCTTCATAGACTAATCCTGCTGCATCAATGGCTTTGCCGAGAAAAATCGCTCCGAAGATGATTACGGTATTATAAATGACTCCGCCAATGGCTTGTAAAATAAAATCTTTTGGATATTTAAAGATGTATGAGGTCAATTTTAGCTTCTGTCGACCTGCTCCGAATGATTGTTCCAAGTTCCCACTCCATTCAATCCACCTTACTAAAATGCCAATCTGAATGCTATAATTCTCTATATAAAGAAACCACACCTTTACCAAAACAGGTAAAAGTGTGGTTTTCTTTTTGGCGGAGCTGAAGGGATTTGAACCCTCGGTCTCCTGCGTGACAGGCAGGCATGTTAGGCCGCTACACCACAGCTCCAAAATTGTGACGGGATTCAGTATACCTTATTTTGCTAACTTTGGCAAGAGCACTCCATAGTATGTTTTAAGAAAATCATGTCGGCAAGCATAGACTGGTGAGGTTATCTGTATAAGTTCATATCGAAGAAGGGATTTTGTTTCGCATATCGAATGATTCTTCTGGCAACAAGCCAAAGAACACGGAGGTCTTATTCATGTCTCGTATCCATCCTCAGCAAGGTCATTTAGATGACGGCATGAGCTATTTTGCCCGTATCCGCTCATTCAGCCGAAATGCCAAGTTATTCCTGCTGAGCCATGCTTCCACTCAAATATGCTTGGGTGTCAGCTCTACTATCTTGAATGTATATTTCTTAAAAATGGGTTTCAGTAAATCCTATATTGGTACATACATGGCCA
>CALCNS010000026.1 GCA_937897315.1 uncultured Bacillota bacterium | reverse complement strand
AGTTGTCGACAGATTTCAGAACCAATCGAGCCACCTGCTCCTGTAATTAGAATTCTCTTACCACCATAAACTTGTAACATACCGCTATGATCAAGTTGTACCGGCTTCCTTCGTAATAAATCTTCTAGTTGAATAGGTCGCAAATCATTGATAGCAGCCTTTTTCCCTACCAAATCATATAGTGCTGGAACCGTTTGAATTTTTAATTTGATCCCCTTGGTTAAGTCTCTAATTTTTCGTCCGACTTCTCCGGATGCAGAAGGTATTGCTAGGATTAGCCGAGTAATCTCCTTCTCTTTCACAATTCGTGGAAGATCGGATATTTCACCCAACACTTCATACCCTAAAAAAAACATTTTATGCTTGTTCGCATCGTCATCCAAAAATCCAACGATATGACTGTTCATTTCGGGATGTCGTTCCAATTCTTTGACTAACATTTGTCCGGCTAAGCCTGCTCCGATGACCAATGTTTTTTCCATATGTGGTGTTAATTGCGGTGCACGAATCCATTTCTCTTGGACAGCCTTCAAGCTTAAGCGCAACGCGGAAACACTACATAACAAAATTCCCCAAATCAAAACCTGTGCACCCAGCGAAATCGGTATTCGTCCAATAGCAATGACTAAGTACATAATAAAGCTAAGCACAGTCACCGCTTTGACGACTTGCCACATGTCCCGCAGAGTTGCATAAGCCCATAGGCGGGTATATAATCCAAAAAACCGATTGGCAATTAATAACAGTGGTACTGAAACACTAGCTGTGAAAATCCAAGCCCGAGCATTCATCCAAGTTAAACTACCATCGAAACGTAAAAACAAAGCCATTAGACCGGATAGATATAGAAAGAATACATCCCCTAGAAATAAAGCCCATTGTTTCCTTTTACCCATAAAATCGTCCTTTCGGTCCTAAAGTTAAGGAACGATTGATATTTTATCTTTATACTTCTCATAGAGATCTTTGATTTTTTGCAAATCTTCTGCTGTAAAACGCTGTTCAAGCAACTCCATAGCGTTTTGCTTTTCTTCCGAAGTCAACTGACCATCACGAACCAGCTGAACCATCGTAGATATGTCACTCCCTGACAATTTACCTGTGATCATCATCGCAACCGAAATTTTGTCCTGTACCGAAACCTCAGCTAACAGGGCTTCCATTTCTTTATGCTCTGATTGATCAAAATCCGCTAATTCTGTGTTTTGTTGAATCATATTACGGAAGACAAGCTCCCCCATCCAATAAGCTCCAACAGCTCCCCCAACCAAGACAACAACCAAAAGAATACCCAGAACTGTCCAGATGCGTTTCATCGTAATCCCTCCTCCTGATTCAGGGTACTGACTATCACAACTTTCAGTCAGCTGATTTATAATCCTTTCGACGACCCCTTCACAAATCCTTCTTATTGTTTCTTTTTTTTGCGATTCATTCTATAACAAGAATGATTTACATTAAAGACCCGGTTACCTTGTAACCGGGTCTTATGATTGAAGATTAAAACACCCAGAGATATTTCTGTAATTCCCATTCGTGTACTTGCTGTGAGTATATATCCCATTCTAGTTTTTTTGCTGCTAAGAAACGGTTATAAATATGTTCTCCCAATGTCTCGCGAATAAACGGATCTTTCTGATAAGCTGCTAGGGCTTCCCCTAAATTTCCAGGTAATGAAGCCACATTTCTTCGGATTCGCTGTTCTTCGTTTAATTCATAAATGTTATCAGAAATCGGCTCTGGTGCTTTCAATCCCTCTTTCATTCCCATTAATCCCGCCTTCATACTGACGGTTAGTGCCAAATAGGGATTACACGCACAGTCTGGACTTCTTAACTCCATGCGAGTTCCAATACCTCGACGGCTAGGAATACGAATGAGAGGGCTTCGATTGCTTTTTGACCAAGCTACATACACGGGTGCCTCATGACCAGGGACCAATCTTTTATACGAGTTGACTAAGGGATTCGTTACTGCGGTCATGGCAGCAGCATGTGATATGATGCCGGCAATATAAGATTCCATTTCGGAAGACAGCCCATCTGCTTTGTTTTCATCAAAGAAAACATTTTTCTGACCTCGAAAAACGGATTGATGTATATGCATACCGGAACCTGCTTCCCCGAATTTCGGCTTTGGCATAAACGTTGCATGTAATCCGTGTTTACGGGCTACCAATCTCACTACCGTTTTCAAGGTCGCGATGTTATCGGCAGTCTCAACGGCACCAGCATATTTAAAATCAATTTCATGTTGACCATGAGCATTTTCGTGATGAGCAGCCTCAATAGAAAACCCCATCTCTTCTAAAGTGATTACCATATCCCGACGTGCTTCCTCACCACGATCGATGGGTGCCATATCGAAATAACCTCCTTGATCGAAGGTGTTCACACTGGGGCCACCATTGGGACCTTGTTCGAAAAGGAAGAATTCTGCTTCTGTTCCAGCATTTAAATGGTATCCATCGGATGCGGCTTCTGCTACGAACTTTTTCAGAAGTCCGCGCGGATCACCAGCAAAAGGTGTACCGTTAGGATTGTAGACATCGCATAAGAGCCTAGCTGTCGTTTGATGCCCATTCAGCCAAGGATAAATGACAAAAGTATTAGGATCTGGGTATAATAACATGTCAGATTCATTGATTCGAACAAACCCCTCAATCGAAGAATCATCAAATGCTAGTTCAGTATTTAGTGCTTGCTCCAGTTGGGTAACAGGTATGGAGACCGTTTTCTAA
>CALCNS010000025.1 GCA_937897315.1 uncultured Bacillota bacterium | reverse complement strand
CTTGGATGCAGATTTAATAATGAAGGGTTCCGACTCTACAATGAAAGCTTCGAGCAATTCGGGGTCATTCGCGGCGCGTTTGGCTTTGTGGTCGAGCTCTCGCATGAGGGGCCTCCCTTCTTTGACGTTCCGTATATATTACGGAGCAGGGCTTAGAAAAAATGGGGTCCGCGAAAAAAAATTTCACGGACCCTGGGTAGATGAAAGATTACCGGGGCCAAGCATACCAAAGTGCGGGCACCAAGGTCACTACGATGGCATAGTAATAGTACCACGGTTTTTTAAATAGGTACAAGAATGCGATGACTAGAGCGAGAAAAATTCCCGAGTAGAGCAGCGCCAAAGGCATCCGTGTGTAATAACTTAGGACAATCGTCACAATAATGGTGCCTAAGGGGCCGACCATGAGTGTAGCTTTGGCGAGTTCCCACTTTTTAATACGATGAAGTAGCAGGTAAAGGCAGCCATAGAGCACCGCAAAAAGGCGGCGGAGCGAATCCATGCGCACATTTTGGGTTTGTCCGGCATAGAAAAAGCGTTCTACGAACAAATAAAAGCCGTAGTAGAGCATAAAACTGGCGGCGAGCATAAGAACCCCGAACAAGGTGATGCAAAGAATGGGCAAAACAACCGTTTTCAGTGGCTTTGCTGTCATGACCAAAACCTTCTTTCGATGTATTCATCCCTACCGCTATATTCTCCCTTTTTCGCCAACTTCCTTTGTTTTTTACAGGGTAGGGTAAGCGTTTTTGCTGTGAAAACGCGAGACGTCCCCTCACAGGCGAATACTTACCACTTAGGGGACAGTCCCCTCACTGGTGAATATTTACCACATAGGGGACTGTCCCCTATGTGGTAAATTAGGAGAAGCGGAGGCGGAGGAAACGGTTTTTGCCGCGTTTAACTATGGCTGGTTGAGAGATGACAAGGTGAATGTCGGTGACGACTTCCCCGTTGAGTTGTATGCCACGTCCTTCAATAAGTCGGCGCGCTTCGGAGTTCGATGCAGCAAATCCGGCCTGCTTCAGCAACTCAATGAGCGGTACCTCTTGCCCTTGCACAAAGAGCAGTTCGGGTATTTCATTTGGCACCGTTCCCTTCGCTACATCGTCATAGTGCCGCTCTGCCTCTTTCGCTGCCTTCTCACTATGATACAATCGAACAATTTCTAAGGCATATACGCGGTGAGCTTCGTGCATATCGCAATTCATCACTTCTACAACCTGTTCCAACGGTAAATCGGTCGTCAATCGGAAGTATTCGGGCAACACTTCATCGGGCACGCGCATGCATTTTTCAAACATGGTTGCAGCCGGTTCGTCAATGCCAATGTAATTGTCGAGAGATTTGCTCATTTTCTCTTTGCCATCGAGCCCAGGCAGCAGAGGAAATGTAATCACCTCTTGCGGTTCCTGCCCATAATCTTTCTGCAGCGCTCTTCCTACCAGCAAATTAAACGTCTGATCCGTGCCACCTACTTCGATATCGGCCTCCAAAGCTACCGAATCGTACCCTTGCATGAGAGGGTACAATAACTCGTGCAACCCAATCGCCTGGTTATTGGCAAATCTCCCTGCGAAGTCATCGCGCTCCAAAATACGTGCCAAGGTGTATTTCGCCGTTAATGACAGCACATCGGCAAAGTTCAAGGCACTCAGCCACTCGGAGTTGTAAGTGATTTGCGTCTTAGCCGGGTCGAGAATTTTGGTGACCTGCTCAAAGTAACTCTGTCCATTGCGACGTGTTTGCTCAAAGGTGAGCGGCACACGCGTTTTGCTTTTGCCGGTGGGGTCGCCTATCATGCCGGTAAAATCTCCAATCACAAAGATGATTTCATGCCCCGCATCTTGCATACGCCGCAACATGCGCAAAGGCACGGTATGCCCCAAGTGCAAATCGGGACGAGATGGATCGGCCCCCAACTTGATTCTCAACTTCTTCCCTGCCTCAAAACGATTTTGCAACCCTTCTTCTGAGTACATCTCCACCGCATGGCGTCGAATGACTTCAAATAGCGTCTCTTGCATTTGATTTTCCCCCTTTCCCAATAAAAAAAGCAGCCCAAAGCGCATTGCCTTGAGCCGCCAAACTGCCTATAACTTTGTTTACGGGCATAGCAACTCAAGCCTGTTTCCGTAATAATAAGAAACCGGCTTGCTGAAGTTCACAGTGACGTTAGAACCGCAGTTGCTCATATCGCTACCCCCTCGAAATATTATACCTACTATATCAGGAAGAATATGGGTTGTCAAACCTTTTTCTGTACCCACATTTTCGGCAAAGTTCCTCCACGGCTTGCCTTTTGGAAAAGCCCTCCACCAACTGCAGGGCTCTTTCGCTCTCCATAATCTCCGAAAACGTGTTCTTATGAATATTTCCTAAAGCAATGACCCCGTCCGAATCTAAGCAACAAGGTAGCACCGTACCATCGACCAATATTGCCGCCTGGTGACGCAACCCGTAGCAAAAGCCTGTTTTGTCTTCCTCTTCCAAAGATAGATCGGGCCAAGCAAACTGCACATCTTGATTTAAATAAACCCTCTCGGCTAAGGCAATCCCCTTTAATCCATTGGCTTCTATGTGCTCTACCCCTGCCCAAGAAAATTCTTTCGCTATGAGTTCCAGCAGTTCGCGGTTGACACCATGCTCCAATTTCCCTTCTTCGTTCTCCTGAAGATTCCATAACCGCAAAGAAACCTGCATAGAGGTCTTTTGCATCGCTTCTTTGGTAAACGTAGTGATTTGCTTAACATACTCTTCTCGGTTCTGCTTGCTGGATGTGCTCTCGACGCTATGCAGAGAAAAATTGATTTGCCGCACCGCCGATTTGCTTAAAAGCATCTCCCCAACTTGTGCAATGAGGGTGCCATTGGTCGTGATGTTCACATGAAACCCTTTTACCTTGCACAAATCTAAGAATCGACTCAAATCCGGATGCATAAGGGGCTCCCCCTTCACATGCAAATACACATAATCGGTATGCTGCTTGATTTGATCCAATATCTTAACAAAAGTTTCGTATTCCATGAACTTCGCTTTGCGTTTTGTTGGAGGGCAAAACTCACAAGCAAGATTACAAATATTGGTGATCTCAATGTAGATTTTCTTCAGTTTTCTCATGTCGTCGCACCCTATCTTCCAATCAACTGAGTCTCATTTATACGTTGAACAATCCCTCCACACTCAAATATCGCTGACCGGAGTCGGCAAAGATACCGACAATGTTCTTCCCCGTATTCTCCGGGCGTGATGCAAGCTCTACCATAATATGCGCTACAGCTCCCGAGGAAATCCCGACCATCATTCCTTCACGGGCTGCCAACTGCCGGCACATTTCAAAGGCATCTTCTTCCTTGATTAGCAAAATCTCATCGATGATCTCTCGGTCGAGGGTATCGGGGTAAAAACCCGGGGCGGTTCCCATGATTCTATGTGGCTTAAAGATACCTTGAGAGATATAGGGCGCATCAAACGGTTCCACTGCAACGAGTTGAACGTTGGGGTTCTGCTCTTTGAGGTACTTCCCGGCCCCACATAACGTACCACCCGTGCCAAGACCCGCCACTAGGATGTCAATCTTTCCATCGAGGTCGCGCCAAAGTTCCGGACCGGTGCTGAGATAATGCGAATTAGGGTTTTCGGGGCTTTTGTGCTGGCCCACATAAAAATATTCCGGATGCTCCGCCAATATGGCATGCAACTTATCTCTTGCTCCGACGGTGCCTAAAGCAGCTAGGGTTAAGATGAACTCTGCGCCAAAAGCTTTCATGATTTTGCGTCGTTCCACGCTTTGGATTTCCGACATCACCAAGATTGCCTTATATCCCCGTACCGCTGCAATATAGGCAATGGCCATGCCAGTGTTACCGCTGGTCATCTCTATGAGGGTATCTCCGGGTTTGAGTGCACCGGTAGCTTCCGCGTGATTAATGATTTGCAATACCGGTCTGTCTTTAATACTGATGGGGTTCATAAACTCACATTTAGCAAAAAGATTGGCTCCGCTCGATATTTTCTGAAGCTTGACCAAAGGGGTGTTCCCAATTAGGTCCGCCATGGTATTTGCAAATTTCATGCTCTCACTCCATTCCAAAGTAGACTCTGATGCATTTCTCGGTTTTATCTGCCAATGGGTCCGCGAAAATCGGGTTCTTTATGATCGTTGAACATCCGCATCATTTCCAAGGTTTGTTTGATTTCAAACCCCGCATTAAGGTAGCATTTGGTGGCTGGGAGGTTGCCGTTGACAACGCAGAGCGACGGTTTCCATCCTTTTTCTTGGCACTTCTTTAGTCCCCAACGCACAATTTCTGAGCCAATATTCTTGCCTTGTTGTGCCGGTTCAACAAAAACTTCGTCGAAAAAGCCTTCGCTAATGCATACTGAACCGATTAGGCGGTCCTGGCGGTAAAACAACCAAAGATCCTCTTTGTATTTATTACACCACGCTTCAATGGCGGTGCTTCTCTCGCGTTCGTCGTAAGGTCGTGAATCGATCATCTTGTTGGTGACCAGGAAAGCGGCGGCGCGTTTCTCTAAGTATCCCGTGAAAATATCCGGATTTTCCATTTGAGCCGTGGCGTAGGTGATGACTCGGTCAAACGATAGCTCAGGCTGCTTTGTTGTGGCGGGCTTTGCTTCACACTCCATGAAGTGATACGAATACCAGTTTTGGGCACCGCGCTTGGCATAAAACTCCTTGGCAGAGCCGATATCGCTTCGGAAGAATACCCAAGTAGTATTGGGGTCAAGCTTCTCTAAGCAGGTTTTACCATATTGCAGCAAAAGGGAGCCAATGCCTTGGCGGCGGAATGCGGGTGCAACATAGATGATGATTTGTGAAATGCGTGCATCCATTTCCAAAAGGAGAAAACCCACGGGGTTACCGTCTAGTTCATAAACGTATTTTTCAGCATAGTCATCGAGACTAAGATTTTCAGAGGTCAGGTAGTATCCCCCAGGCTGGCGCAATAGGGCGATGAATGTTTGATCATCACTCGCAAGGTATGGACGTATATAATGTGAATTGACATCTTTCATGAGCTCACTCCGATCTGTTATAGGTAACCTTGGAAGAATTCGGCAACTGCTTTGTTTTTACCTGCCAGAGCTACTGTTATGGATTCATGATCCTTCACAAAAAAATCTTTGCAGGGACTTGCCAAATTCGTCGAGATTGGTTATAATGGGTAACGACGCTGGGGAATCGTCTAACGGTAGGACAGCAGACTCTGGATCTGTTTGTGAGGGTTCAAATCCTTCTTCCCCAACCAGGCATACATGGCCTCTTCGTCTAGTGGTCTAGGACGCTGCCCTCTCACGGCGGTAACAGGGGTTCGAAGCCCCTAGGGGCTACCAAATCTATAACCACCTATGGATAAAATAATTTTATCCGTAGGTGGTTATGTTTTTGCTTGAAATTGGGGGTTGGATGGGGTTTGAGGGTGAAATTCGGCTGTTTTGTTGGTTGAATGGTTGATAATTTTGGAGGTTGATGTGGTCCTTTATGCTGAAATCGGGATCGAATTGGTGCTTTTCAGGAAATGCTTGATTTAGCAGAGTGTAATCGTTAAAAGATAGGCAAATCGTTAAAAGATGCACACACCCTCTCACAACTTCAGTTTCTTTACAAACCATTGATTATAAACGCCGCTATTTACATTCATTAAATATAATGACATGAGAATAAATGTGTATGGTAAACTAGAAACCAAGCAGTAGGAGCAAAGAACTCCCTACCCTGTCTTGCATACTCCTTTACGAAGCAACCACAACCGATTCAACTTTCCCGTCGCGCAAGCGAACGACTCGCTGAGCGTACTGGGTTAACCCCGTATCATGGGTGATAATGACAAAGGTTTGGTTTTCGATTTCTCGAAACTTCTGGAACAACGATATGACAATATCTCGGGTTTTGCTGTCGAGATTACCGGTGGGTTCATCGGCTAAAACGACAGCTGGTTTATTGATTAATGACCTTGCAATCGCAACCCTCTGCTGTTCTCCGCCGGAGAGCTGATCTGGTCTATGGTGTGCCCTCGGGGATAGTCCTACCTCATTCAGCAAGTATTCTGCACGTTCACGGGCTTCTTTTCTACTAGCACCAGTAATTTTCATCGGCAACTCCACATTTTCCAATGCCGACAAATGTGGAATCAGATTAAAAAACTGAAACACATATCCAATGCTTTTTCTGCGCATAACGGCTAGTTGATCTTCTGAGAGCGTTACAATTGATTTTCCATTGATCTTAATGTCTCCGCTTATTGGGCGATCTAATCCTCCTAGTAAGCTTAAGAGAGTACTCTTGCCACTTCCCGAAGGACCCACGATCATCGCAATTTCTCCAGCCATTATTTGCAGATTCACATTATTGACTGCATACACAGCTTCCCCTAAATAAAAAGCTTTGTTTAAGTTGATTGTTTCAAGAATGGTCTTCATTTTGCACCACTTCTTTCTTTATTGTTCCTGCTTTACGCCTTTCAAACTCTTCTAAAATCCGTTCCGGATAATGATATCGCTCCGCCTCAGGATCATCAGGAACGATGGTCAGTATACCTGAATATGGATCGTATTCTATGACTCCATCACAAGGAGAAATCCATTCTCTATAAACAAAACCCGAAAGTTTTTCTTGTATGAACAGCACTTCCCCTTTTTTTGCATGCTCACCCGGCTTCCGTAAGAAGCTACCGAAAAGCTTTCCATCTTCATTTTCCAATTGAAGAACACTAACATTTTTTGTTTTCTCAATTAGAAGATGCTCATAGGTTGGTTTTGCAATATGGTCCCAGCGTTCTGTTATTAATGGAATCTTCCTCTTATAAATCAACTGGTTGACCGTGGCTAATTTGGCTAAAAGTATGGGGTATAGCAAACTTAACGTCAAGGCGAAGACGGTGACCAACATATTCTGAATACTAAGTTTTGTCAAGGTACCAGTGGGTAGATTCTGATACCAACTAAATTGAGGAATTAGAATTCGCAAAGCAATATAACTGCTTGCTAACCCAACAAAGGCAGCTATGGCATATTCCATGACTAAAAGAATTACAATCATAGAGTTCCTTGCCCCTATGGATTTTAGTATTGCCAATTCCTTTCTCCGTTCCAAAAATGTGATGAGAGATAAGGTCAACACACCAAAACTCATGAATAAATAGATCAGCAAGAGAACCCACGAGGATGGAGATTGGACTGCATTTGTTAATTGGAACATTCGATTTTGCCCAATCCACTCGTACAGAAACGAAGCCCCCGGATAAACCCGACTCATATTTTGCTCTAATCCAGTAGCATGAGTAAGAAGCTCGTTGTTTTGAAGAAGCTGACGGTTAGGAACTTTCAAAGAAAACAAGGTCATTGCATCTTGAATCAAGATTAATGGCTGCTCTAAGTCGTATTTATTGGCAAAAACACCTACAACGCGATATTCACGAAGAATTCGATTCCCTGTTTCTGTCGTTGCTCTTAATTTGATATTTTCCCCTAAACTAAATTGATTTACCTGCGCAAGCTCCTGAGGAAGGATTATATCTCCGGGTGAACTTAGCCAAGCTCCTTCTAGTTCTATTTTAAGATCTTGGTAAAACAAGGAATCTGCTTGAATCCCCAATACCTCCCAGCTGCCCTGTTTTGTTTCCACTACACCGCCTGCAGCAGATTCAGCATAAGTAAAACTCAGAGGTACACTCGGTACTTCATATGTGATTTCCTTCCATTGATTTTGCTCCCAAGATCGTACTGTTTTTCGCATGAGCGTAGAATCAAGAGGTTTTGGTAGTTGATTCAGCAGCAACGGTGGTGTTCCTTTCGGCAATTTCACCAATAAGTCATATGGGAGTTCCAATCTCTGCATTTCTATTGTTGCTTTCGTTTGTTCACTGATCAACATACTATGATAGAAAATGCTCAAGGTAGTTGTCAACATCACTAGAATTACAATTACGGATAATCTACCCCACCAACGCTTGATATTTTTCTGTACCAACTGCAGAATTGCAAGCAGGTTATTAATGCTACTTTTATTCATCGCGCAATACCTCCATAACCGATTTAGAGGCAATCTGCAGCCCTGGTACGAATGAAAAGAGCGCTGCACAACCGCATGTAATTGTTAAGACATAGGCGCTGTTTACTAAAACACCCCATACAATTTGAAGACCACTTACCGAATTGCTGAATTGGTTCAAAATGTTTGGTATACTCACAATGAGATACCCACTGCTTGCTCCGAGAAATGTAATCAAAACCGCTTCAGACATGATCATTGTGACAATATCTGCCTTTTTAGCTCCAATGGATTTCAAAACAGCCATTTCTCGTTTTCGTTCAATAATCAGAATTAAGATATTCGCTGTAAGTAACAAGGCCGCATTAAATAAGACAAGTGTTACAATGGGCACCCTTAAGTCTGCTATTATAACCCCTTGGGTGTTGGCCTGTTTGGTTTCCTTAAGTGCACTTAAGCGAGCTGCAGGTACTCTGCTAAAAGCTTGCTCCGGTTCTATGAGGAATTGATTTAGCATCCACTCATTTTGCACAGGGATACTATTGACTTGAATATTGGGATACTGCTCACGCAATGTGTAAACAATATCTTCAAGATATGTCAGAGTGTCAACCTGCAAAATATACTCTCCAGGTAAGTACGTTTGTTCAAGGGCAACCGTTCCCCAAATTTCCTTCCAAGTAGATAAAGGAATGTAGATGTCATTATGATATCCGTGAATCTGTTCGGTTTTCAATTCTCCCACAACAAAAAAATCTACATCCCTGGTATGAAGCGCCACTGAACCGATGATTTCGAAGTCAACAGTTATCGGATTTAGCCAATCGATTTCCTTCCCTTTGACCGTCTCGACAATTCGAGGTATTTCGATTTGCACCATATCCCCAACTTTATGGCCAGCAACTCCGGGTGGTAAAACTTGGTTCGTAGAAATAACAGCAACATGTCTATTATCATCAGAGTCTTCAAACCATCTTCCAGAGTCAACATAGGATGCGAGAGACCTTTCAGCCATATTCTCCTGATTCAGGTCTTTACCATAGAGTGAAACCTTTGAAACAATAGAAGATTCCCCGCTTCCTTCAATGAATTGCTCAAAAGCAGGTAATCGATAAACAGGATAAACTCCAGAGATACTAGGTTGATCAAGGAGCTGCTGCTCTAAATGTAGCCAATTTTCATCGTCCATGCTTGAACCGGTCATATACCCTTTTTGCTCATAACCAGTATAAAAGAAGCTTAGGTCTGTAAATGGGTTCAGAGTCTCAATAGAAAATTCGAAATCCGTAGGATTACTAGGAATTTCGCTCACCAGCTTTTGTTGGTACACACTAATTTCGCCCCCCAGCATTTGTCTCAATGGCTGGCCGGCGCCTTGACTATATCCGCGTCCGAGCGTTAATACATAGGCCAGAAAAGCAGAAGCAAATCCCATCGAAATGATTGCCAAAAGACTTCTTGCTAAGTTTCGCCACGCATTCTTTGCTCCAAGTTGAAAAAACAAATATATCACCTCATTTTGCCAAATTCTCATAAAATTTCTTTATCTGAGCAGAAAAGTTAGATTCGTAAAAGGTTGGCAAAAATTCCGCGAGAACTGTTTCGATTATGCTCTTTCCACAAAGCGCTCTCTGATTTGTTGTAGAGTTTAGAATATTATTGGCTCTACATCCCCCTTTACATATTGGTAATAAGTAGCATTCTTCACACTCTGTCCTAAGAGTTCTAATAAGAGGAGAGAAGTTCATAACATCTAGTCGGCCATCAACAATGCTTCCGATTTTTTGGGATTCGTTTCCAACGAGTAAATAGCACTTATATATATCTAAATTTGGAGTTATAACAAAATTCACATCAGACTCCGCTTTGCATAAGATAGATCCTAAAGGATACGGTACCGAAAACCCTAGAGACTTTACAAGTTTAAGTAACTCGGATTTTTTCTTGATTTCTACTTCGCTTTCATAATTATACGCACAGCTACTTGTATCTAGTCCGAATATTTCTGAAAAGTACATTGTAATATCTCTTTTTTCTTCGATATCAACTAAGGATTTGGCTGTTGCTATAGCCGTTGCATAATCCCCTTTTAAGAAATTTATCCTTATATCCACCTTGATATTTCTATCTTTTAGCTTCTTTATTAGCTCCTTATTGTGATCATAACAACTGAATTCACTACAAAACTTTACTTTATCATGTAGCTCCTTAGGCCCATCAAAGGTTAATTGTACACTTCGCAGGCCTAAAATAGCCAATTCTTTAATTATCTCGTCGGTAAGCAAAAGCCCATTGGTTATAAGACTTGCTTTGAATTTTACTCCGGTCTTAATTACTGTCGAACATACTTTTCTAATACAATCTACATTCAATAAAGGTTCTCCACCAATGAATTCAATATTAACCTCAGAAAGACAATTATCCGTTATCCACCTCAATAGCCAGACTAAAAAAGAATCATATTGGTTGTCAAACGTGTGTATCAATGTAAGCGGGTTTTGTAAACAGTAATAACATTTCAAATTGCAGTCGTAGGTAGTTAAGACTGTCAATTTTCCAATAGAATTGGAATAAGGAATCTTACTATAGTAATAAGCAATTTTGCTAACCTCATCCAAACTGTCTGGAATTAAAGCTCCGATTTCCTGTAATTTTTTCTGTTCATATTCGGTAAGTACATTTAATTCACCGCTGAATAACTTATCAATTTTGGAAGTTGGAAGAATCATCATACCTTGCTCCAAAAATGTCAAAAGAACCGTGAGCTCTGGAAAATCATTCAGCTTCGTTGCTGAGCAATATTTTGTTAGCTTCATAAAAGCACCTCTCTTTACTATTAGTTTGTAAACCCAATCTAAATATTTTAAAAAGCAAAGATCTCTAAACTCTATGATTCCATCTCTACCTAAGAGAAATAGAAGAAGATGCCCATGCTTCTAAGAATGTAATTGACTTAACCCCACCAATTGTTGACTTTAAATGGATTTGCGTAATAGTCACATTTTACTCAAATCTGAAGCCAGTTAGAAGTCTGAAATCAGATGAGTATTCCGTTCAAAATATCCATCCTGTCAGGGCTAACGTTCCGGTTGGTTTTTTTCAACGGAATATTAACTTTCGATGTATTACATTTGTTCTACGTACAATCTCTTTATACATAGAGGTCTTGTTCTCTTCAAATATAAATGCATCTGAAACTTTCGGGAAATACTGGGACATGGTCCCTGACTCCTTGGAACGAAACACCGGATTGATTGGAACCAAACTCCGGCCCGAAGGGTAACTGCCAGAATATTCTGTCAGATTCATTTCTCGGTATCTCCACAGCTGCAGATAACATTGATAGCTAATCCATTTCTATTATTAAGACACTTTCTTAAAGTAGTATCTTGTACAAAGATTAGCAAACAGGGCTACAAAAAAAGTAGCCCTGTTCCGAAATTACTCTTGTGTCTTTGTTGAATCAACATTAAAACTCGGATAATTGTAATCTGGGCAACAGCAAGTAACGAACTTCACTCTCGCATCTGCGGTAAGTTTTGCTCCTGAAGACAACACCATATTTTTCACCTCCTCAATAGTATCATTTATATCAAATTTGATATACCAAACTACCAAATTGATATACAACAGTCAAATGTTTTCAACCCCATCTATGTAGAAAGTAGGTCTTGGAAGAAATAACTCCTTCAATTGCTTTTCAAATTCGGAGTCTAAAATCGTATCACTAAAAAAAAGTGGATTATAGCCAAATATAACTAGCTTTGTCAATAACTTTACAGACAACTTATTCTTGAGTTCAGTCTTACTGTGAGTGAACATGACGCTTGCCCTCTGAGCAGAATCTCGTTCTATAGTATAAATACCAGTATTCTCATCAAATAAATCATCATATACATAGAAAACGGTTCTTGCAAAGTCACTGGATAAATGAATACTAGTCAGTATTACCTCAACGTTTAAAATTCGAACGAGACCTAAACTTTTTAGTGAGATTTGATTACTATCAATATTGACAAGCGAGTGGTGCATAGGAACTTCAAACGGTAAATTGATCTCAATCTGGTTAAACTGTCCAATTAGTGATCGAAAAAACCCTAGAGCACTTTGAAAGGCATTTATTCCGTTCCAACAAAACTCCCTAATACTCAACAACTTTTCACTTGATATTGAAGTAATTAGGTAACCCTGAATTTTATCTTTATCATCATACAATACAAATAAACGATGATACTTAAAGAAATTTTTGTTATTAATGAGTTTTTCCCAGTATTCTTTTTCTCTAATTGCCATGAAATTGTATGTTTTTGCAAAAGCACTGTACGTGCTTTCCAAACCCTCACATATATTTTGAATTGAACCAATTAACCATGGTTCCAATTGAAGAATTTTACCTTGGGGTTTAATAGATACTAAATCACTTATGTTTATACGGGCTTTACTACATACTAATCCAGAAACGAAGCCTATCCCGCTATATATCTCGTCCGATTTAGTTTTTAACCATGCTATTGCTCTTCCATTTGACCTTTCATTTCTCAGGGAATCAATAATGAGTCTTTTGGAGTAGCCTTTCCTTCTTTCCGACAACAGCGTAGCTACCCGATAAATCTTCACTACTTCTATTTCACGATCACAAAATATAACTCTCGTTGTTACAAAATCTGCACATGACAAAATCCTTTCACTTTCATCTTTTAGTACAATTATATTCAATTCCTTCGGTTCTTTAAGCATTTCGTTCGAAACAGAGAATTGATACGAGCCCGACCAGATATTCAAAACTTGAAAATAATCCTTGTCTTCCATTTTCTTAACTGAATAATTTTGCAAATTAACCACTGCCTTCTAACGAAATAAATCGTTGTTAATCTCAATAAAATATTTCCTAAAATTGAAACCTGAAACCAGAAAAATTCCCGGTAGCAGGGCTTAAAGTTTGCCCCTATACAACATACTTATTATAGTGTTCTTATGCTGATTGTACGCTATCAAATTCAAATTATGACTAACAATTAGGAGTTTTGCTTAATCACCACAAGTTTTTTATTCCGAGCGGGGTGACTCAGTGGTAAAAGATCTTCTTTGCTGAGTATACCTACTAAGCAGTTATACTAGATACTCGTTAAAATTTAGAAGTTACTCAATTACTTCCGATTGCATATTTCACCGTTACCAAGCTTAAAAGTCCGGCACTAAGAAAAATCCGTAGCGATTACTCAAAATATAAAATGCAGCAATAAACTTAATTCTATTAGATTTCAATGTAATCATAACTCAGACAACCAAACCTGTCAATTACTCTTAATTCTACAATGCACAATAAATTCATATTTACATCGTGCAATTTTTCTATGGTTTCGTTCGCATATCTCTCATTATATAACGTTTTTAAATTGTTTTATCGAAATTTTAATCAAAATTCCTTGATAACTGCGAAAATTTCACTTTCTGGTTTTCTCTCGCCACTAAAAAGATACATTTTAAATCAATATTATTCTCGATTATTTACCTTAAATGTGGACCAATAAGCTGAATAACATGGTTCAATCCCTCTGCGTTATTAACTCACAACCACTTTGCTCCCATTCCTGAACACATAGCTTATCGTATCATCAAGGTTCACTACGACTTTCTCTATTACCGCAATCCAGAGTGACTCATCCCATTCATTGATAACCAAAGATCTATCCTTAATATCATCAATGAATCGACCCAGTATCTTCGACTTAGCCACTAATCGTTGCTTTTCCAACTCCAAGAAGTCGCTCCTTGCCTTCGCTTGAGTGTAACGGTTTAGGTATTTGTCATTTTGCTTATGGAAGGCTTCCTGATTCAACCCGCCGCGAGCATTCTCTGCAATGGCTTTCCTGGATAACTCAGCAACGACTTCTACTTCTTCTAGTTGTTTAGCTAACTCATTCTCGATGCCGGTCGTATCACAAATGGTGGTTTGTGCAAGTCTACAGTCTTCAATCAAGCCTTTTCTGTCTGCCATAAGAGCGTTGAATGCTTTTAAGAATCCGGCTTTTACTCTATTCTCTTTGACAAATGTGGTTCTGCACTTATCCTTCCCTTTATATTTGTCATTGCATTGGTAAACCTCTTGGCGGTAGGTTTTGTTTTCTTTGTAGCTCGCCCAAACCTTTCTACCGTAATACCCTCCGCAATCACCGCACACTAACTTACCCGCCATGGGTCCTTTGCAGCGACCAGGAATATTCATCTTCTTGCGTCGTTCCATTTCATATTGAACCAGGTCCCACTCTTCCGGATCAATGATCGCTGGATGGCTTTCTTCAATGTAATACTGTTGTACTTGACCTTGGTTCTTTACCGTCTTCTTCGTGAGGAAGTCTGCACAAAAGGTCTTTTGTAAGAGTG